>CAZWZR010000001.1:0-35451 GCA_964638365.1 uncultured Thermotogae bacterium
CTTGACTTCCTCCAGATCGACTCCACTCCTCTCTTCGGGATCCAAACTTCTCTTTGCTACGGGCCCGTCCTGCAGGGCGGGTACCTGTTCCTCGTAAGTCGGTCTGTCTTCCCGGTAGATAACTCCAAGCGGGATTCGATCCCCCCATTCCTTAGCTTTCTCCTCGGCAGCCTCTCGATCGGTCGGGTCGTAGTCCTCGTCCAGTTCGTAGACCAGGTCGTTATAGAAGTCATAGGATTTACCCGGGTTGAACGTTACACAGGGCTGGAGTACGTCTACCAGAGCGTAACCGTCGTGATCCATGGCTGCAGCGAATATCTCGTTCATGGCCTGAACGTGTCCGGAAAACGCCCGGGCGATGAAAGTAGCACCACTGGTTAAGGCCGTGGGTACAGGTCTAACGGGCGGTTCAATCGACCCTTCCGGGCTGGTCTTGGTTACGAAACCTTTGTGGCTAGTTGGCGAGTACTGACCTTTCGTCAAGCCGTAAACTCTATTGTCCTCGACGATATGGGTGATACCTATGTTCCGCCTGCAGGCATGCAGGAAGTGGTTGCCGCCAATCCCGTAACTATCACCGTCACCCGCCGTCACGACCACGTTCAGATCAGGATTGGCCAGTTGGGCCCCCGTGGCAACTGGAACGGGACGTCCATGGATGGAGTGGTACCCGTTGACGTTCATATAATGTGGGAGCTTGCTTCCGCAACCAATGCCGCCGACAAGAAGGCTTTCGTGGGGGGGCAGCCCCAGATCCACCAGCGAGGCTTTGACGCTCCGCAGAATAGCAAAATCCCCACAGCCCGGACACCACGTAGGGTCCGTCGGATACTGGTAATCGTCTAAAGTAACTTCATCAGCCATATTAATTGACCTCCTCGTATTCTTCTAGTTCCACCAGGACGTCTTCCGGCGTAAACGGCCGGCCATCGAACTTCAGTATCTTATCGGGAAACTTAATCCCGGTTTCTTTAGTGATCAGATCAGCCAGTTGTCCGGAATAATTGTTTTCCACGACGATAACCCTGCCGGCTTCATCTACAACCTCTTTCACTGATTCCCCGGGTAATGGATACAGGTCGTGCAGATGGTAGAAATTGGCCTGCTTACCGTTCTCATTCAAACGATCGACGGCTTCCCGAACGGCTCCGTACGTCGAACCCCAGCCAAGAAAGGTAACATCAGCTTCATCGGGGCCGTAAAGAACCGGACCCTGTATGTCTTCTTCCAGCACGGTATCCATTTTTCGGGTTCTCTTTTCCAGCATGCGGTTCCTTAATTCCGGATCCTCCGTTACGTCACCCCGCTGGTCGTGCACGTTACCGGTAGTCTTGTAGATGGCATACTTGTTACCAGGGACGGCTCTTGCTGAAATCCCGGACTCGGTAAACTCGTGCCTCAAATAGTCCCCATCCATGTCTTCCAGGTCCTCTTCAGTCAGGAATTCCCCTCTGTCTATATCGACTTCCGTATCGAAGCGGTCCGGATCGACGGCTCTGATCGAGTCCGCCAGGTGCTGGTCGCTCAGAATGACTACGGGCATCTGGTACTTCTCCGCCAGGTCAAAGGCTCGCTTGCCCGCCTGAAAGGCCTCTTCGATCGTCGCCGGCGCCAGGATAATTCTGGACGATTCCCCCTGAGAGGCAGAAACTATTGAGGCCAGATCACCTTGCTCCGTCCTGGTCGGTAAACCCGTGCTCGGGCCAGGGCGCTGAACTTCCGCGATTACAAGCGGGGTCTCAGTCGTCCCGGCAAGCCCGAAGGCCTCCGTCATCAGGGAAAACCCGCCACCGGAAGTCGTGACGAGCGGCCTCGCCCCTACGTGTCCGGCGCCGATAGCGATATTTATAGCAGCGAGTTCGCTTTCCGGTTGTTTGATCACGATATCCGCTTCCTCGGCGTGCTTGGCCAGCCATTCCAGAATGGAGGTGGAGGGGGTCATCGGATAAGCTGAAACGAAATTGCAGCCCGCAGTCAGGGCTCCAAACCCGATCGCCTGATTACCGTCAATAACCATCCGATCTGGCTGGTCAGCCCTCGCCGAAAGCTCGTAATCGAACTCGTAACCCTTCGACTCGACGTATTCCTTCCCCGCTTCAGCTACCTTCAGGTTGTTATCAACGACGTTACCACCCTTGGCACCGAAGTTCTCCTTGATTATCTCATTGACGTAGGAGATATCAAATTCAGTTAAACCTACAATTGCTCCAATCGCCGCCGTGTTTGCCATTATCTTGGCTCCTCCTTCCTCCGTGGCTATCGACGTGATCGGAACCGGGAAGGGTTCAATGCCTCTTTCCATTAATTTATCCTCGTCCAGGTCGAAGTCTTCATCGTATATTACTCCGCTACCCTGGGTCATCTCTTCGAGGTGTTGTTCAACCGACTCTTTGGTCAGTGCTATCAGCAGCTCTACTCCGCTGGAATGAGTATAGATTTCCTCTTCCGAAACCCTGATTTCAAAGAAGTTGTGGCCACCCCGAATCCGCGAGCGATAATCCTGTCTACCAAAAGGAAATAACCCCGCTCTAGCTAGGGACTGAACGAAACCCAGCCCGGTGGACTGAATCCCATTTCCGGCATCTCCACCGATGATTATTTTCATATCGTTCTTTACCATAGTAACCTCCTGAGCCTTCAAGAACCCAATATTTTACGAAAATTTCGCGAACTAATTTTCCGATATACCGACTCTGGGATTGTAAAAAGGCAACCCACAGGACTCACAATTAGAAGGCAACTCGCCGAAAGTACAGCGGGACCCAACCGAGTTGGTAAGCTTAAAGTGGTTACAGCTCGGGATCCCGTTAACCATTTTCGTTTCCTCCCCACTGACGGGACAACCTACCTCCTTTCCTTCAACTGTTTTGTCCTCAAGCCAGGAATTACAGCTGGGGCAGCGGACGAGTTTGACGTCTTTGTAGAAAAGCTCCCCGCATTCAGGGCATTTATATTTCATAACCCTCACCTCATCGTTATTTTGAGGGCCCTTTGAATTCTTTTCAAAGGGAAAGGTAAAAAACATGGCGGTATACCTTATTTACGGGTACACCGCCAGCCAAAACCGAAAACTTGGGTTAAACTACTTCTATTTCCTTTTCGCTTTCCCAGAGACCGTGCAGGTTGCATTTGGCACGACCTCTCAGCGGATGAGCGTGGTCGAGCTTTACAGTAGTCTTCATCACGTAGTGGGAATTTTCCGGAGTCAGCTCCAGCCGGGAAAGGAAGGTATCCCCTGAATAGAGCTCCATCCATTCGATGAAATGACCGACCTCATTCGGGTGTTCCTTGTATTCACCGACCTTCAGAGTTACCTCGAATTCTTCCCCTTCTTCTACCGTATCAGGTGCATCTATGATGACTGTATGCTTCTTTTCAAGTGCCGACATTTCATCTGGATCTTTCGAATCAGCCTCGTTAACACCGCAAAATAGGTCTTCTTCACAGGATTGATCTGCCATTTTTACCTCCTATATGGTTACTCGTTAATACAACCTCCAGTCAGGTGCTACGGGGCTAAAGTTTCCCCCGATTCCGCATCAATCAGCTCTATCGCCATCATCGGACAACCGTCCGCCGCCTGTTTCGCCGCTGACTTGTCTCCTTCCTCTATCTCGAGAACCGACAAGCCGTCTTCCTGAGAACCCTCGATAAGTTCAGCCTTACCGTCATCTCCTTCCTTGAAATGCCCGGGGTCGACGGCCGTACAGACGAAATTACTCTGACATGCGTCCTTGTCGTACTTTAACTTGTATTTTGCCATTTTTACCTCCTAGTTTTGTAGAAAAAACGAATTCCACTTGGATACGATTATAGAGTAAATCAAATCAACTTTCAAAACTCTCACCTACCAGCAACCTAACTCCTTGATGGTTCAGGGGGGCGGAAAGTTGTAACTGACCCGCTGTACAAATATACTTCAATACCGGCTTTTTGGTATACAAAACTAGGGCCCAGCAAAAGAGGTGACAGAGATGGAGATGAAAGTTGCAGACGAGCTCTATTGGGTAGGAGTCAACGATAGAAAAAACGACCTGTTCGAAAACTACTGGCCGATCCCGGACGGCATGAGCTATAATTCATATTTGATCCAGGACGAAAAAACTGCTTTGATTGACGGAGTCAAAGAAGGCTTTACCGAAGAGTACCTGGGTAAACTAACCAGTAGAATTGATATCACCGACATCGATTACGTGGTAGTAAATCACATGGAACCGGATCATACCGGGGCGTATCCGGCTCTAAAAAGGTTGAACCCGGAGGTCACTTTTGTTGGAACGGAGAAAGCAAAAGACCTTCTTGAGGGTTTTTACGGAATTACTGAAGGAGTAAAGACGGTCGAGGACGGTAAAACCCTGAATTTAGGTGAAAGGACGCTTGAATTCGTGGAAACTCCGTTCGTTCACTGGCCGGAAACGATGATGACCTACCTCCAGGAGGAAAGGGTACTCTTCTCCGGTGACGGCTTCGGAGCCTACGGAACGCTGGACGGCGGAATTTTTGCCGACCAGGCAAGTATGGAGGCGTACGAGGACGAAGCACTGCGCTACCTGTCGAATATCGTCGGTGCTTACAGCACTACGCTTCAGGCAGCGATCAAGAAACTCAGCTCGTACGAGATAGAAGTGATTGCTCCCACACATGGTCCGATATGGAGAGAAAAGAAGGAAGAAATTTTTGATTTATACGACCGGTTCAGCAGCGGGGAAGCGGAACAGGGGGTCACCATTGTATACGGTTCTATGTATGGATTTACCGAAAAAGTCACCGAACAAGTTGCTCTCGGCGCTGGCAGCACCGGTCTCAAGAACCTGAAGGTACTGGACGCTGCAAAAAAACACCCCAGCTATCTCATATCTGAAGCCTGGAAGAGAGAGGGACTTATAATCGGCTCCCCGACGTACGAGTCCAGGGCATTTCCACCGGTAAGTAACTTCCTTAAACTGGCGGAAAAGAAGAAAATGAAGGGAAAGGTCACCGGAGCTTACGGATCCTTTGGCTGGGGCGGAGGTTCCGCTCAAGAGATAGAGGAAACGGGCGAGTCACTTAACTGGGATTTCTTAACTTCACCGCTGGAATTTGGAGGTAATCCAACTGAAGAGGAGCTCGAAGAAGGTTTCGAACTCGGAATAAAAGTCGCGGAGGCCGTGAATTCATGAAAATAGAAGGACCCCGGCACGACCGCACGGGGTCCTCTAACTTCGCTCACTTTTATTCCATCAGGTCATCTACCTTGGCGGCGAGGATGAAATCGTTCTCGTGTAATCCATCTATCGCATGGGTGTGAAGCTGCAGAGTTACGACGTTATAAGATATCTTTATATCCGGGTGATGACCTTCTTCTTCCGCCAGTTCCGCTAATTTATTCACGAATTCCATTGATCCGTTAAAGTCGTCAAATTTAAATTTCTTCTCTATCCTGGGCGGAGAGCCATCCAGCAGCTTCCACCCCTTTACCTCCGTCAGCAGCTCTTCTACTTCGTCACTCTCCAGCGGAGGAACTCCACCTTCACAGGGTACGCATTTCTTGCTGGTTAAATCTGCCATAATTACCTCCAGTCATTATGTTTCCGATAGCGCTTCACTTAAATCATTCTTGATATCCGCTGGGTCTTCAATGCCGACACTAAGCCTCAGGGCGTCGTCGGTAATTCCGGCAGATTCCTTCTCCTCGGGATCCAGCTGCTGATGGGTGGTGCTGGAGGGATGAATAATCAGGGACTTGGCATCCCCCACGTTAGCCAGGAATGATATCATATCAACCGATTCCAATAACTGCTTTCCCGCCTCGTACCCTCCTGAGACGCCGAAACCAACCATACCCCCGAACCCGTTCTCCAGGTACTTAGAAGCGCGCTCGTAGCTTGAATGGGTGGACAATCCGGGGTAATTAACCCAGCTCACACCGGGATGTTCCTGAAGGAATTCGGCTACCTCCATGGCGTTTTCGCAGTGTTTATCCATCCGCAGCGGCAAGGTCTCAAGCCCTTTGAGGTTGAGAAAAGTATCGAAAGGGCTCTGAGCAGAACCGAGATCTCTCAGACCGCGAGCCCTTAGGTTGGCGATAAAAGCAGCATCACCGAACCGTTCGCGGAAGTTCACGCCGTGATAACTGGGATCGGGTTCAGTCAGCTGAGAAAAGTCGCCGTTCTCCCATTCGAAGTCCCCGGAGTCGACAACGGCCCCTCCTATAGTAGTTCCCCCTCCATTCAGCCATTTAGTGGTCGAGTGCCAGACGATATCCGCTCCGTGCTCGAAAGGCCGAAACAGGTAAGGGGTAGCAAAGGTGTTATCCACCACCAGCGGTACGTTCGCTTCATCGGCGACCTCGCTGATTCCTTCGAAATCCGGAAGGTCGAGGGAAGGATTACCGATCGTTTCCACGTGTAGAAACCGGGTCTTGTCGTCTATTTTATCGGCAAATCTCCCCGGGTCGTCTTCCTCGACCAGTTTAGCTTCCATCCCGTATCTCGGCATGCTATGGGTGAAGAAGGTATAAGTACCTCCATAGAGGTTGGAAGAGGAGACGACGTTCTCTCCGCTTTCCATCAGGGTAAATACGATTAAGTTCAGGGCACTCATTCCAGAACTCGTAACAACCGAACCGACACCCTCCTCAAGGGCTGCTAGCCTCTCCTCGAAGACCGCGTTCGTCGGGTTGGATATCCTCGAGTAGATATCTCCTTCCTTCTCAAGAGCAAATAGCTTTTGAGCTTCTTCCACGTCCTCGAGGGAATAAGAGGCCGTTTGGTGGATTGGCGTAGCTGATGATCTAGACTTAGAGGCGCCGGTCTCGCTTCCGGCGTGGACAGCCAGGGTATTAAAACTTCTGTTCTCCTTCTCCTGTTCGGTCAAAGATATCTCCTCCATCTTTGATTTCCCGATTCCAGTCAGTAGCCGAAACTTAACTCCATTAGATTCTAAGGTATTGTAAAGAGAAACCGAATCGAAAATGAAAGGGGGCAATCCTATAAACAGTCCGAAAGACCCGATCCAGGAAAAGGTTTCGTTTCGGATTCGAACGATTACCCGGTATTTCAGTACGCGGATACCTGACCGTCCGTTCTGGGTTCCGTAGCCCCAACCAGGACGTTACCGTCCCTAAGTATTACCTGACCGCGTCCAAAGGAACCGCTATCCGAAGCAACTCCGACCTCGTGACCTTTACGCTTCAGCTTTTCAATCAGGTGCTCGGGAAATCTCTGCTCTACCTGGATTTCCTTGCCACCCGTCCAGCGCCAGCGGGGTGCGTCCAGAGCAGCCTGTGGATTTAACCCCTTCTCGAGCATTCCGGTAAGTACCTGCACGTGGCCCTGAGGCTGCATGTATCCTCCCATGACCCCAAATGGACCTCCCGGTGCTCCGTCTTTAGTGAGGAAGCCGGGAATTATCGTATGGTAGGTCCGCTTTCCTCCCTCCAGGCTGTTGTAGTGTTCTCCTTCCAGCGAGAAAGTATTACCGCGGTTCTGGAGGGCAATTCCGGTTCCCGGTACGACGACTCCCGAACCGAAACCGGCATAGTTACTCTGGATAAAGGAAACCATATTCCCATCCCCGTCGGCCGTTGCCAGGTAAACCGTCCCCTCCTCACCGGGCCGGCCGGACTCGTACTCTTTAGCTTTACCTCCAATTTCGTTCCTCCGCTCGTCACCGTAGCTTTCCTTCAGGAACTCCGATGGGTCCGGACCCATATAATCCGGATCGGTGATATATTCTTTACCGTCGGCAAAAGCCAGCTTTATAGCTTCGATCTGCCGATGACAGGATTCGATTTCGCTTCCGGAGACCTTGAAACCACCCAAAACGTTCAGAGCAGCAAGGGCTACCAGACCCTGACCATTGGGTGGAAGTTCCCATACTTCGTAATCCCTGTAGTTCAGCTTCAGGGGGTCAATCCAGTCCGGAGAAAAAGCCGCAAGGTCCTCCCCGCGGATGTAGCCTCCCGTTTCCCGGGAGAACTCGTCGATCCGTTCCGCCAGCTCGCCTTCGTAGAAAGACCTGGCGTCGGAATCGGCGATTTTTCTCAGTGTTTCCGCGTGATCAGGCGAGTACCAGACATCCCCGATTCCCGGCGGATTTCCACCCGGAGCGAACGTCTCTCCCCACCCCCTGTATTCCTCACCCTCAAGGCCCGAATAGACTTCGTAGGCCTTATTCCAGTATTTCCCCAGGGTTGGCTGGATAGGATAACCCCTTCTGGCATAGTCGATAGCGGGTTCCAGGGTTTCGGACAGGCTAAGCTCTCCAAACCGATCCGAAAGTTGGCTCCAGGCCGCCGGAGCTCCGGGAACCGTTACCGGCTCCCAGCCGTACCTGGGCATTTCCTCCATCCCCCGGTCCTTCAACTCTCTACGGGAAATTCCTTCAGGGGCAGGACCACTGGAGTTCAGGCCGTAAAGTTCCCCGTCGTGCCAGATCTGGGCGAAAGCATCACCACCTATTCCGTTGGAGGTTGGTTCCAGTACAGTCAAACCGGCAGCCGTCGCCACGGCGGCATCGATGGCGTTGCCACCCTTCCTCATGACTTCGAGTCCCGCAGCAGAAGCCAGGGGCTGAGATGTCGCCACCATGGCCTCAGTCGAATAAACGAGGTTCCTGCGTGACTTGTATGGATAGCTTAAAGAGTCAAACTCCATTTCGATCACTTCCCATTTGAGCCGGATACGGATTGAGATCGGTCAGAATCGTCATCAATATCTCCCGTTTCGGCCTCGAGGAATTCAGGCGGTACGTGATCGGTCACGTAGACCCTGTCACTTGCCTTCTGAAAAGTCACACCGGAATCGATCGCTCGGGCAGCTTTTACGGTGAGAATCACCGGGTCCGGAGTATGCCTCCGGCCGACCTCCAGAGCGTCTTCTTCCGATCTGGACAGGTGGACCTTGCGCCTTCCCTGGCTCTTTAAACCCTCTTCCTGTATCCTGCTGAGAGAGTTTCTGGAAGTTCCGTGGTAAAGGGTATCTACTTCCACCTCGGGTAGATCGGGCTTCACGTCTATAGAATGACCGTAAAGGGCTCTAATCTTCTCGCCAGTCATTTCGTAACGCCCTTTTGGGTCCTCCTCCACGATCTCCCGCAGCTCCGACTCGCTCAGGTTCGTCCAGCGCTCCCGCAGTTTCTCCAGCAAGTCATCAATTACCACGAAACCTTCGTCATCAATATCCAATCCGGAAGGCTCGTGCCTTAGCAAATACGCCATCTGCTTGCTTACCTCTACTCTGTTCATCACCCACCTCCTCTGCGGATTTCATCTTTGGACGGAAGAAGGGCGGATAACCAGCCTAATATTCGGTCCTTCGTCCAGCTTAGACCGATTCCTTCCAGTTAAAAGTAAGGAGCCAGTTCCTCCCCCAGATCCTCCAGGAAATTTTCGTCCTCGGAGCCGAAAACCCCGGCTTCGTGCGAATCTATATCTATCTCCCCGACGAAACTTTGATCCCTGAAAACCGGAACGACGATCTCGGATTTCACTTCGGGACTACAGGAAAGGTAATTGTCCTCCTGTTCCACGTCCTGAACGGTAAAAGTTTCCTTTGATTCGGCCGCCTGACCGCAGACACCTTCGCCGTAATCGATCTCCGTATGTTCGGTCGGCTCTCCGGCGAACGGACCCAGTGTCAGGCTTCCAGTTTTATTTTCTGCAAGGTAAAAGCCGACCCAGTCGTAATGATCAACCTCCTGCTGCAGGAGTTCCGCAACTTCCGCGAGGGCCTCGGACCCCCCGCCAGCGGAACTGATGAGTTCCTTTACTTGCTTGTACAGGTCGGCAAAACGTTTATACTCGCTCATCCGGCCTCCTTCAATCTAGCTTTAAAGCTCTCGATTAACTCCACCGGTGACGGGTCTACGTCGTTCAGCAGAGCAAGGTAGGTGGAGAAGTAATCTCCGAAGTAAATCTGACCGATGATCCTCGTGAACTTATCGCCAGCAGGGGCTCGAACGAGCGAGTACTCTATCTCTTCATCCTCGAACAGGTCCTCCATGATTTCCATTCTCAGTTCGTTCCTCTCCAGCTCGAATCCGTTTTTGAGCGTGATTACCTTCCCGTTTTCCATCAGCTCACTGCCTAGTTCATAACCGACCGTCTCGTTGTGATTAAGCTCCGGAAAGGTGTTCCAGAAAGCGGGTTGTTTGGCGTTCTCGTTGATCTGGGTCTTCCAGCGATAGGCAACGACCTCAGTGTTGCCTTTGGTACCGTAGATAATAGGGACCTTGCCCTTGAACTCACGCGCCAGCTTTTTCGCCGGGTTATCCTCCGTCTTAACCTCACTATACCATTTATCCCTCAACCGGCCTATATCATCAAGTAGCTTCTCGAGGTTCAGCGTACCCGCGAGACCGGCTTCGGAGAAGAGGGTCAGAAGCGGAAACAGCATATAGCCCGTAGAGGCACGGGGCTGGTGGCCGGTGGGTATCTTTATTAAGGGAACGGATCTTTCGCGACAAAAACCCTCCAGCTTCCCGTCCGTGGATAGGCCAATGGAATCCATTCCCCGACGAAGCCCGTCTTTCAGGGCGGAAAGAGTTTCCTCCGTGTTGCCCGAGTAACTTACAGCTATCAGGAGGTCAGCGGACCCAGCTGAATCCGGTAGATTATAGCCCCGATTGGTAGTGACGGTGACGTTGATCAACCGAGAAAGTATATCTCCGACAATTGCCGAGCCACCCATTCCCGTAACCAAAACTCTATCGTAATCGTTCAGCTCAAAGGGAAGCTCCTTCTCTCGGCCGAGAGATACTGCTTCCTCGCATTGTTTTGGGAACGTGTCCAGGTCCTCGACCATCCCCTGGGGATCCAGTTCCCGGATTTTTTTCGGTTCGTCCAGTATCATGATATCACCTCATGAATTATTGAACTTCTCATTCACCCTCTTCGATCTCTTTCGCAACTTCTTTGACTTTCTGTGCTTTGCCCTTATCCATTATCAGCAACGCTTCGGGAGTATTCACGACAACCAGATTCGACACACCGAGTGCAACGGCCTGCTTACCGGTTTCCTCATACAGGAAGCTATTCTCAGAATCCCGGAAAACGACGTCGCCGTTCGACCCGTTGCCCTTACCGTCACTTTCCACCAGTTCCTCGAAGCTAGTCCAGTCACCGAGATCGGACCACTCCACGGAGGCCGGCAAAACGGCCCTGTTATCGGCTTTTTCCATGAGTCCGTAATCGATAGAGGTTCCGGCGAACGACCTGTATTCCTTTCTGAGCGTCTCCTCTTCTTTATCCGTCCCGAGGAAGTCCTCTATCTTCGCCAATCCCTCGTACAGTTCAGGCATATGCTCCCTCAGCCCGTTCAATAACTGGTCGGTACGCCAGATGAAGGTACCGCTGTTCCAGTAGTAATTTCCAGCTCTCAGGAACTTCTCCGCCCTTTCAAGATCGGGCTTTTCCGTAAAACTGACTACCTCCCGCGCCAAATCGGCACCTTCCAGCTCCTCTCCGGACTCTATGTAGCCGTATCCAGTCGCCGGTTCCGTGGGCTCTATTCCAAGAGTGACCAGTTCTTTTTTTTCACCGGCAACGTATGCTCCCTTTTCGAGTAGTCTACGAAATCGATCTTCCCGGCCCACCAGGTGATCCGCCGGAAGGACGATCATAACGGAGTTTTCCTTTTCTAGGTCCAGAGTTTCCTTCGAATAGAGTGCGGATACGCCTATACAGGGGGCGGTATTCTTGCCCATCGGCTCCTCTATAATATTTTTTTCGGGGAGTTCCGGTAGGTGCTTCGCAACCAGATCCCCCTGACCCTGGTTGGTGACGACCAGAACGTTTTCAGCTCCGACAACCGGTTTAATCCGCTCGTAGGTCCGCAGGAGCAGCGACTTACCGTGAACTTCTATGAACTGCTTCGGCCTCTCGGGAGTGCTCAGGGGCCAGAGCCTCCTCCCCCTGCCACCTGCCATTATGACTGCATAAGTCGTGAAGTCTGCCATCTCACAATCCTCCTTTGATATAAAACCATTAAAATTCGACCCTCAGCCCTGCTGAACCGTAAAAGCTATTGTAAACTTCGCCCGCATCTCCCAATCCCCAGTTTATTCCGGAAGTGAACGAGACACCCCAGCGGTCCTGGAACGGATAGGAAAATTCCGTCTCCGTATTGATGTCGAGCTCCGCCGAACCGGGGTAGTAGTCGAGACCAAAATTGAACTCCGGAGAGAGCTTCGAATTGATTTTCCAGTCAAGGGAATCGTCCAGATTATAGAAAAACCCACTGTCGGTTTTGTATTCTACCCCTGTCTCTATCCGGTTCGTCACGCCCGGAGTCAACTGCCACCTAGTTCCCACTCCCAGGTTCCCGCTGTAACTGGACTTACGGCCGAAATCCGGGTGGGTGAGAAGGTCCCGGCTGAGCTGAAAGCTGACCTCAGGCGTCAACTCCTCGAACTCGTAGCTCAAACTACCCTGGATTTTATCGTTGAACTCGACAAGCCTGCTGTCGATCGGAAACCTGGCACTTCGACTCAAGCTCGTGCTTGAAGAGAAGCCGCCGGCGGACGTTTTCCCGCTCAATTCGCCGGAAAGCTCGTTAGAAGAACCGTTCCTCTTCCAGGAAAGCGAAAGTCCCGGAGTTATATTTAACCCCTGAACCCCAAGCTCGTCCGGCTCGATGTCGAGCCCCACCTGGCTATCGGAGGCCTCCACGCCTTCCAGCAGGGGGCTATCCAGGGTCCCTTCGCCGTCCAGACCGACATTTATTCCGTAACTGTTGTTCAACGGGAAGTCCCGGGTGAAGTCGAAGTTCCAGGAGAGTTTTTCGTTTTCCGCTCGTTCGAAGGGCCCAAACCCCACCGGGTAAGTATAATTCAGCCCGATATTACCGGAGCCCCAGGGCGAAATGGATAGCTTCGAAGAGACCGTGGCCGAATCGGTCTTTGAACCACCAGAGCTTACCTTACGATTCGCCGTGACGTTGACCGCAGCCACGAGATTACCGTCCCAGAAAGACCTATCCAGGCCGAGATCCAACCCTAGACCGGTTCTACCACCACTCCCCGTATCCCAGGTAAATTCGGCGTTGGTGTTCACGAAGGTCTCCCAGTAGGCCGAGACGCGGTTAGTGATAGTCCAGTCTCCGGACTCAGTGGAAAACGAGGATATAGAGTAATCACTCCCCAGGCCGACGGAAAGGTTATCGGTTAACTCCGCCTCCATATTTACCCCGGTGGATAAACCCTCCCTCCGTTCGCGCCGCCCGATTGCGAGATAGGTCGGCTGGTAATATTCGAAATCCGTAGAGAGGGAAACCTCCCTGGACCATACCTCCAGGGTTCTCCCGACCTCCCCGGAAAGAAATAGACCTCTATTCGTGTGGCTATTCGGGTCTATATCCCGGTAACGGTTCTCGTCTATCGCCTCTATCCTGGTCTCTTCTCTGGAATACCGAGTTAAACCCTCCGACAGCTCGTAGAGAATCAGTTCTCCGTCATCACCGGACGTCCTTCCCTGGCTTCCGGCCCAGACCGCTGATCCGGTGGCAAGTATCGCCGTTATCTTCTCTCTTCCGTAATCCCCCGGACTGTCAAGCCTCGTAAAGCCATTCTCGGTGCCCAGCCAGATCTCCCCCTCTTTAGTGGAGACCGAGTTGACCCTCCGGTTCTCGATCAGCTTTTCCCCTTTACCGTCCAGGCCAATTCTGGTCAACCCCTCGGTAGTTCCGACCAGGAGATCGCTTTCAGTTTTCACGGTATCATTTACGGCCTGACCAATCATCGGTTCTTCACTGACCAGCTCTTCCTTCTCCAAATCGTACAGGTACAATCCGTCTTCGGTCCCAAGCCAGAGGTGCTCATCGACGTAGGAAATCTCATTTACCGCCGCGCCTTCCAGTTCGCCCAGATCGAGCTCCACCCATGGATCGGCTTCCTCCAGACTCCCTATTTCAAACTGAATTACGCCGTTTTTAGTTCCTATCCAGACCGTTTCACCATCACCAGCAAGGCCGAGAAGTTCGGTTTCGGGCAACCCGTCCGACTCATAGTAGCCGTCCCAGTTATCCGACCTACCAAAAGGAGAAGACCCACTCAGGTCTATTCTGGTAAGACCGCTGACAGTGGACAGGAATAGCTCCTCCCCCATCACCAAACCTTCAGTAACCTTGTCCCCCGACAGACCATCCTCCGTACCGAAACTTTCCCAGCCGTCCGTCCGTCGGACGGTAAATCCGTTATCGTGGAGGAACAGAGTATTCTCGTAACCGGAATCGGCCAGAGAGAGCACGTCGTTAATCCGGTTCGGCAGGTGGACTCGTTCGTTGTCGTCAAAGGGAAACCTGTTGATATTGCCACCAAACTTCATGCTCGCGTTCCATCCGTTTTCCTCGTACCTTGCCCCGACACCGGCGACGCTATGGACGTTGGGCATGGTAGCGACCTCCGGGGGCAATTCGGCCGGGGCACTATCCCGAGCCTGGAAGAGACTGACGTCCACTGTCAATCCATAATCCGATTCCAAACTAGTCGTGAAGCCGTACAGCGTCCGGCCAAACTGGGCAAAGCCCCCCAGGCCGCCCCGGGCTCGTTCGAAGTCGACCTTCAGTTTGTCGTCGGGCCCCAGCTCCTTGAAGAGTATCAGGGCGCCAGTTTCGTAGTCTATCGAGTAGTCCGTATTCTTCGTCAGGGATTCTCCATTTAGGTAAACCTGCTCGCTATTCGGAGCTACGGAAAACCCTAGCATATACGTCTTGCCGGATATCTCGTACTGAAAGCTGGCCCTGATGCCCTCGTTCTCGAGGTCGGAGAAGAAATCATCCGGGAAATTGAGGTCGAGGATACCTTTATCAGCGAACAGTTCGAATTCGTAGTCGCTCAAGCCATCAACGGACGTCCAGTCCCCGTTCCCTCGGACTTCCAGCTGAAAATCTTCATCCTTGACTCCTGTACGACCGAGGGAGTAAAACCTGTTGCGCCTGTAGCTATCGAGCCTGAGTTGCTCCTCTTCCCCGACGTTTAACCGGAGGTATTCCTTCAGTTCGGCGAGAAACTCTTCCTCCAGATCGCTTCCGCGGTTGAACGGGTATTCCCTTCTCTCCTCCTCCGGACGACCCTCGTTGTAGGCGGAGATATAGTCCTTGACCCGGCTCCTCGTCAAATTAGTTTGGCTCTGTAAGAGTACAAGGTAATCAATCTCCTCGGATATCACGTCGAACTGGCTCGAGCCCAGTTCCGCAGTCGTTTCTTCTTCGATCGGCCCATCGAGGTAGCCAAGCTCCCATTCCGCCAGCAGGTCCGTCAGTCCACCCCCGGTCAAGAACTCCAACTCCGGATCCGTAAAGCCTTCAACGTACTCCACGTCCAGACCGTAATACTGAAGGCCGCGGATGTTCTTTTCGTAACCTGCTTCCTCGAGACCGGCATCAGTTCTGTAAAGGGAAAACTCGACTTCCGCCTCCGCGGTATCTCCGTAGAAGACCCTGGTCTCCGAGATCCCCTGAAGCCGACCGGCGACGGCATTTACTCCGGAACCCTCGACGGTCCCGTCCAGCTCCAGCCCGAGTAGTTTCTTGTTGTAAACTGTAAAGTTACCATCATCACCGGCGACGACATCACCGGCTACCCCGTCCCAGTTATCGGTATCCATCCTGAGCTCGAATTTCTGCAGGTAACCCGGTTTGGTATCGTCCAGATTGGCGGAAAGGGAAAACACTTCGCCGATCTCGCCGCTTAAATCGACTTTTAACGTCTGGTTCAGGGAATAGGAATCCTTCGGGTAGCCTACGTTTGAAAGACTCTTACCGTCCCCGATACCACCCTTAACTGACCAGGTCTTCTCTCCTCCCAAATCTATCCGAAAAGAACCGGTCTGAATCGTTAAGGCCTGACCCTCTCCGCCCAGTAGAAAGAAAACCATCATAAAGGCGATTGAAAGTAGGAACGTGTACCGGAAGTAAGTTCTACGGAGACTCACAACAATAACCTCTAAATAAAAGAAAACGCAAAACGGGCACCTCCTGCAACTCAGTCAGGATACAGGATAAGTTACGGTTAACCGAGCAGCGTACTCAAGCTTCAACTTTGCCGGCCAACCCAATTTCTCAGTTGGCACACGTCCAATGCTAAACCACTGGATATCGTCCCTGCAAACTAGAAAGTCACGAATGGGGGTTGAGTCTTATTCCTCCGCTTTCGGAACGGGGAATGGTGGCACGCAGTGCTTCCAGCAGGTCCGACAGTTCTTCTGTCTTGACCATCAGATAGTGACGAGAACTGACTCCCGATGTGCCCGAAGCCTCCTTTTCGGTCGGCCCGAGCGTCTCCGCTTTCGGAACCAGTTGACCTAAATTACGCTTTATCTCGTCTATTCTCTCCCTTACATCTGTCCTATCGCTTCCCCGAACTTCGATTTCTACCAGTCCGCGGTAAGGAGGATAACCCATAAGCTTTCGTGATTCGAGTTCTCTATCATAAAGCTGCCCCCATTTTCCCCCACGGATAGGACCAACCAATACCTGATCGCCGTGAAGCCCCTGGAGGAAAACCCGACCTCCCGGCTTCACGAGTTCGCAACCCTGGAATATCCTCCGGGTGAGAAATTCGGTGGAACGGTAGGTCTCCCGGTTAAGCGGTATATCCAGATCAAGCAGACCGACCAGAGGCACCTTCCCCCCTAGGAATAGGCTTCCGATAACGGTGGTGCCAAGCAAGATATCTAAATCCCCGTTCAGCAAGCCATCAACAACCCGAGAAAAGTCATTCCAGTTTGCGCTTCGAAAATCGTAACTATAGACCCTCGCCTCCGGTAAATACCGATTCAGTTCCTCCTCCGCCTCCTCCAGGCCGCCACCGATAAACTTCACTTCATCGCTCCCGCAGTTCTGACAGACCAGCATATCTTCTCTCTCACCGCAATAAGGACAAACGCCGTAGTTACCGGAACTGCTGTAGGCCAGAGGAACCTGGCAACTGGGACAGCGAAGTACCGCTCCGCATTCCCGACAGATACCCGCAGTCGAAGGGCCGGCTCTTTCACCAATAATCAGAGCGGGATTTCCCTGTTCGTAGTTCTCCCCGAGCGCAGCCAGCAAGTCCTCGCTTAACGGACCATCGGAGGTAGTGGCGCTAGAACTCGCAAGTTCCAGTTCGGCCGAACACGAAGGAAAGCAGGAGGCGCTATTACCAGTACTCCGCAACTCTCCTTCCTTCAACCGGTAATAGGAATTAACGGACGGCGTCCGACCACCCAGTATTACGGGAACGTCCTCGATTCGTCCCCTCTTAATGGCGGTCTCAACGAGGTTGCCTTTAGGGTCCTGCTCCTTCAGATCGTAGTTCCTGCTACCTTCGTCTTCAATTAGGATACCTTTCAAGCCGGATAGCGGAAGATAGATCGCGTTTAAAACTCCTACAACTACGTCCGCCTGACCACTTCGGGATAGCTGCCAGCGCTCGGCCAGTTCTCCATCCGTCAATTCACTATTATAGGTCAGAGAATTCACGTCCAGCTCCTTCTCGATCAGAACGCTCAACTCCCTCGACCTGAGCACGTTAGGAGCAAGGACAAGAACGGATCCATCTTCCGTCAAAGAAGTAATTGCCCCCAAATAACCGGCTAACCTCTCTTCCCCGGAACCGTAAATAGCAATCTCTTCAAAGGAATTCGACGGTCCGTTCAGTCTTTCCACGGGAGCGGGGTCCGGATCGGGGAGTTCGAGCCCGTTCGGAACATCCAGTGCGCTGAGGGATTGAGGAAGGGTAATCTCTTCGACAATACCCTTTTCAACCAGGCTCTTTAGCGGGGACCGCGAGCTCTCGGCCCTGCGGAGGAGGGCTTGTTTTTCGACCGGGCCATCAGCGGTCAGAAGCTGCTCCAGTATCTCTACCTGTTTGGGCGCCCGTTCCTCACGCTTTTCGATAAACTCCCGGATCTTTTCAAAGGAACTTGCCAGTTCGATGAACTTCTTCGTTCTCGGACTAACGGAGAGGTCGTATGGGACCATCCGTTTAAATACCTGACCCAGAGGCGTGAAAGTACTAGTGGTTAACCAGCGGGCCAGTTCCATAATCGTATTTTCCAGGGGTTCTTCGGAGAGAACTTCCCGGATTGGTTTTCTCTCCCCGGAGAATCCAGGTTCACTCCTCGTCTCGACGACCACACCTCGTTCTGTTCCCCCCCGAAACGGGACGGAACAGATGGAACCCGTTTCTACTTCCCCCCGCAGGCGATCGGGAACCGCGTACTCAAATGTGGAAGGTATCGGGCGAAAAACGGCCACCCCGACGTAGTTAGCTTCGGGCATCTTCTCGCCAATCGAGGTATTCCAGCACGCCATGAATGTTCATCTCTAACTCATCCCTGGAAAACCCCTTCCGTACCCAGCCCGCATGGGATTGGACGATTCTATCCATTAACTCCTCACCCTCAAGGCCCAGTGAGTTCAGATCGTCGACCTCTTTTACCCAGCTGGCGAGAACGTCGTGATATTCATGGAGCAGCTCGGATGGGTTCTCGCCCGGGCCAAAATGCGAAAACAAAAGCGTTGAGGGGTCAAGACCCTTCATCTTCTCGAGGCTCTCCAGGCTGAGCTCCAGGTTAAAAGTCGGCGGTGGGGTGGAGGGTATCAACATCCCATCCAGATAGAGCCCCGCTCCGTCTCCGGTAAAAAGGGATCCCGTTTTCTTATCGTAGTAAGCCAGGTGGTGGGGTGCGTGACCGGGAGTCGGCAAAGCAACCAGTTCTCGTCCTCCGACATCCAGCGTTCTTCTTTCTCCTATCGGAAACAGGTTCTCGGAGGGAACAGGCTCCAAATCACCGTACTGATCGAACCTATTGCCCGTGGCTTCCTCCACGCTGGCAAGCAGGTCGGACGGGTCCTCAAGGTGCCTGGACCCTCTTTCGTGCAGGTAAACCTTAAGGTCCGGGACTTCTTCGACAAGTCGGCCAGTTCCACCGCAGTGGTCCAGATGAACGTGCGTGAGCAAAAGGGAATCGAGATCCGAAAGGTCATACGTGGAAGCCTCAAACCAGTCGAGCAAACGAGGGACGGACCGGGATGTTCCCGGGTCCAAAAGAGCTGGACTCTCACCCTCAATAAGGTAACTCGATCCGTAGTCCTCGTGGCCAAAAACCCCGTTTCTAACTAGCGTGATCCCCTGAGGGAAATTAGAATCAATCATCTCGGGGCCCTTGCGTCAGGCTGGCTTCCGCTCCCTTCAACACATCTATGTCGTTATTGTAGGTAAGAGTATCGAGAGCATCGGTGTAAGTAGCCCACCTGTAGTCCAGGTGCTCCGGGGACAGCGTGACCTCACCGGTACCGGAATCTACCAGGGCGAGGAAATAGATGACGGTCTTATCCACTTCTTCCCCGCCCCTGCGGTAACTGTAACTGACCTCCTCGCGGAAGCCGGATAGTATCTTTTCCGGACTCAGTCCGGTTTCTTCATCCAGTTCACGAATCGCGGCTTCACGGGGTGTTTCTCCACCTTCCAGGTGTCCTTTTGGGAAGCTCCAGTGACCCCCGTTGGAATGCCGCAACAACAGATATTTTCTGCTGCCGGCAAAGTTCCCGGCAATCACCAAACCTCCGGATACTTCAACCTGCTTTTCTCCGGATTCATGTGAGGTCGAGCTCATTGCCCTCGGCATCCACCGCTTTCGGGCTCAGTCCCAGACTTCTAAGTTCTCTGACCAGCACCTTGAACGACTCCGGTATACCTGGTTTTGGCATCGGCTCGTCCTTCAAAATTGCCTTGTAGAGCTTGGTCCTGCCCTGGATATCGTCTGACTTCAGCGTCAGCATCTCCTGCAGCGTGCTCGCAGCACCGTAGGCCTCCAGAGCCCAGACTTCCATTTCGCCAAACCTCTGACCACCGAACTGGGCTTTACCACCAAGCGGTTGCTGGGTAATCAGGGCGTAGGGTCCCGTTGACCTTGCGTGGAGCTTTTCGTCTGCTATATGCTCGAGCTTGAGCAAGTACATATGGCCAACGGTTATCGGCCTGTCGAACGGTTCACCCGTCCTGCCGTCCCGCAGTATCACCTTGCCGTCCTCGTTAGCTCCTTCATCCAGTCCCTGCTCTTCCTGTTCCTCCTGCAGGTTCTGCAGGATCTCTTCTTCACCTGCTCCATCAAAAACAGGAGTACTCGAATGTTCTCCCTTCAGGGACGAGAGCCAGCCGAGGTGAGTCTCGAATACCTGACCGAGGTTCATCCTCGATGGGACTCCGAGAGGGTTCAACAGGACGTCAATCGGCGTTCCATCAGGCATAAAGGGCATGTCTTCTTCCGGCATTATCTTCGCGATAACTCCCTTGTTTCCGTGCCGGCCCGCGAGCTTGTCACCGATGGAAATCTTCTTCCGGGTGGCCACGTAGACCTTAACCAGTTCGTTCACGCCGGTATCTAGTTCGTGCCCTCTTTCCCGTGAGAACTTCTTCACCCGAATGACCTTGCCTTTTCCGGCGGTCGGCGGAAGCTTCAAGGAGGAATCCTTGACGTTCCTCGCCTGCTCGCCAAATATCGAGCGGAATATCTTCTCTTCAGGGCTAGGTTCCGACTCACCTTTCGGCGTAATTTTACCGACCAGAACGTCTCCCGTCTCTACCTCGGTTCCCTCTCTGATTATTCCCCTGGAGTCGAGGTTTTTCAGGTCTTCTTTACTTATATTCGGGATGTCGGCCGTTATCTCTTCCGGACCGAGCTTGGTCTCCTCGGCCTTTACTTCAAACTCCTCTATATGAATCGAGTCCAGCAGATCGTCCTTCACCAGGCGTTCGGAAACTACAATTGCGTCCTCGTAGTTAAACCCTTCAAAAGGCATGAACGCTACACGCAGGTTCCGGCCCAGAGCGAGCTCCCCTTCTTCGCTGGAGGAACCGTCCGCAAGGACGTCTCCAGGCTGTACTTTTTCTCCTTGAGATACCAGGGGCCTCTGATGAACCAAAGTATCCTGGTTGGAACGAGTAAACGTCTTCAGGGAATAGCTCCTCGTGTCGCCCGAATCCGTATCTACCTTTATTTCTTCGGCATCGACGTAAGAGACTTCACCGGACTCCTCGGCCACTACAAGCATTCCGGAATCCTGTGCGGCCTTTTCCTCCATCCCGGTACCCACTAACGGCGCTTCCGGGTCAACGAGCGGAACCGCCTGGCGCTGCATATTGGCTCCCATCAGCGCACGGTTCGCGTCATCGTGTTCCAGAAATGGAATCAGCGATGCCGAGGCTCCGACAATGGCCTTCGGAGAAACTCCGACGAAATCGACTTCTTCCGGAGAAACCAATCTGATGTTCTCCTTGCCGGTCCTTATCTCGACCCTGTCCTCGGTGAGGTAGCCCTCGTCGTCGATCTTTGTGGTCGAAGGCGCAATTTTGTATTCCTCTTCCTCACCGGCCATCAGGTACTCGATCTCTCCTGTAACCTTTCCGTCTTCTACCCTCCGGTAAGGAGCTTCGAGGAAGCCGTATTCGTTTATCTTTGCGTAATTGGCCAGGGAAGTAATCAGGCCGATATTCTGTCCTTCAGGAGTCTCAATCGGGCAAATTCTCGAATAGTGAGACGGGTGAACGTCCCTGACTTCGAGCTTCGCTCGTCTCTGACTCAACCCTCCACCAAGGGCGTTTAATCGCCTCTTGTGTGTCAATTCGGCAAGAGCGTTGGTCTCCTCGAGAAACTGGGAAAACCGTCCAGTATAGAAAAACTGGTTCAGCGAAGACTGAATCGGCCGCGTCGGCATCAGGTCCCGTAGAGTATCGTCATCGTCAAGACTGAACTTCGAAAGTTTGTCCTCCGTCGTTCTAACTACCCTGTTCAGTCCCCTTTCGAAGGCGGATCGTGCCGCTTTACCGGGCAGGTTGACTACCTTATTTGCCAGGTGGTCCTTCTCATCAAGTATCTCCGGGTTTTCCGGTACATCCAGCAATAAGTCAAGGGACTGAAAGATGTCGTCCCGTGTCAGGGCGAGCGTTTCCTTGTCCAGACCGAGCTTGCTATTCGCCTTGAACCGACCGACCTCGGAAAGCAGGTAGTTCTCCTCCTCAAAGAAGAGACCCTTTATGTAATTCTCCATCTTCGTCGTCGAAACCCTGCCGGTTGGTCGGAGCTTCCCGTAGATAAATCTCACTGCTTCTTCCTTGCTGCGGAAGTCGTCCCTCTCGAGCGTGTTGCCGATGTACTCGTTAAGAAGGTTAATGGATTCCTCGGTAGCCTCGTTCAGGACTACCTCAACATCCTCTTTCCGCAGGGTTTCACCGGCCTCGAATATTACTTCCGAATCCCGATAGACGTCTTCACCGAACTTGTGTCCGACGTAACGCCTCAGGTTTCTCTCCGTAACCGGCTCAACTTCGAAGCTAAAGTTGGAGTAGATATCTTCCTGGTCCATCCCCAGAACGCGTAGAAAGACCGTCATCGGGACCTTTGCTTCTCTATCGAGGTTGGCGTGTAACCTCTTTCTATTGTCATCCAGGATGAGCTCAAGCCAGGCACCGTAATCAGGCAAAATGTGGGCCCGAAATTGGTTGTTTCTTTCCGCCGTTATGTATACCCCAGGAGCACGGGCCAGTTCATTAACCAGAACGTTCTCCGACCCGTTTATCAGGAAAGTCCCTTTTGGGGTCATAACCGGTATGTCGGCTACGTAAAGTTCGCTTTCCTGTACCTGGTTATCTTCCCCGTCGTATAGACGCGCGGTAATTCTTAAAGGTCTATCGTAGGTCAGGTCCTTGTCTGCGCAATCCTCCACGCTCCCCCGTAGCTCACCCAGTGTGGGCGAAGTAAACTCCAGCTTGAAATCCTTCCTGCTTCCGGCCTCTACAGGAGAGATTTCCTCAAAAACCTCTTCCAGACCTTCTTCCAGGAACCGCTCGTAGGACTCTTTCTGATCTTCTAAAAGATAAGGAGGCTCTACCGCTTCACCATAAGAACTATATTCCTGTCTTTCCCTCAAACTGTATCCCTCCTAGGGCAATAGGATCCTTCTCGTGAAACTTACCTGAGCTCTATTTCTGCTCCGAGCTCTTCCAGCTGCTGCTGGAGTTCTTTCGCTTCGTCTTCCTCGAGCCCTTCCTGAAGGGTAGCAGGGAGTTCGTCAACCAGGGCCTTGCATTCTTTGAGCCCCTTCCCGGTAATGTCCTTAAGTTCCTTGATTACCTTGATCTTTTTCTGACCCGGGTTGGTGAGAACTAAGTCTATTGCTTCTTCTTCCTCGCCTCCCCCTTCACCGTCGCCAGCTCCTCCCTGAGGAGCAGCGGCCACTGGCGCAGCGGCTTCTGCGGAAACGTCGAACTCTTCCTCGATTGCCTCTACTAACTCTGTCAGTTCCTTAATCGTCATGTCTCCAACTGATTCAACTATTTCTTCAGTGTCCATAACAGACCTCCTATGTAGCTTGTAAAGAATTGAAAGTGAGTCTATACCTCAACTATACTACTCTTCCTTTGCCTCACGGACCTGGTCGAGTACAACGGCCAGATCGTTGATTTTTGCCTTTAGAACGAAGGCAAGGTTTCTTACCGGTGACTTGAGTCCCGTGACGAAACCAGCCAGCAAGTCCTCTTTTGAAGAGAGACTGGAAATGGCTTCTATCTCTTCCGGCTCTACCAGATCCCCTTCGATCATTCCGCCTTGAGCCGAAAAATCATCGTACTTATCTTCCGTATCGGAAGTGATCTTAAAAGGCAGTACCGGGTCGTCGTAGGCGACGGCCATGGCTATCGGTCCTTCCAGAAATTTGGGCAGATCATCAAGACCCGCCTCTTCCGCCGCAATGGCAGCCAGAGTATTCTTAACGACCCTGTAATCAAGGCCTTCTTTGGTAAAGGCCTCGCGAAGTTCGTTCAAATCGTTTGCGTCTATTCCCCGATAGTCAGAAAATACCAGACCCTCGGCGCGATCGAACTTGTCCTTGAGCTCTTCCACTTCTTCTTTCTTCGCTTCCGTGACCATGTTTCACTCCTTAACTGAAAACCAGTACAAACCTGCTCTTGCTATGAATTCTCCTAAAGCCTGTTCTCGTAAACCCTGTCCCTCAGTTCGTTGACTGAAATCTTAACCCCGGGCCCCATAGTCGGTGAAAGAGTCACCTTGGGAACGTACCTTTCTTCAATTCCTTCTTCCGGCCTCTGATCGTATACTGAGCTTGCCAGTTCGATCAGGTTCTCACGCAACTCCGGGACCGAAAAAGAGGCCTTACCTATCGGGACGTGAATGACACCGTATTTATCTGCCCGGAACTCCACCTGACCTTTTTTCAACCGGGAAACCGCTTCCCCTATATCCTCCGACACGGTGTTGGACTTCGGAGAAGGCATCATACCTCTCGGACCCAGAATTCTACCCAGCCGGCCTATCGTTCCCATCATATCAGGCGTAGAAACGACTTCATCGAAATCCAGCCAGCCGTCTTCGATTCTTTCCACTGTTTCGTCATCCCCAAGGTAGTCCGCTCCCGCTTCCTCGGCTTCTCGTCGGGCCTCACCTTTTGCGAAGGCAAGTACTTTTACATCCTTGCCAGTACCGTTGGGTAGAACTGTGCTACCCCTTACCATGGTCTGAGAAGGATTAACCCCCAGGTTGATCGCCAGATCAACGGTTTCGTCGAACTCCGCCGTTGCCGATTCCTTAACGAGTTCCAGGCCTTCGTCCAGACTGTAGTTCTGTGCCGGATCTACCTTTTCGGCTACCGCCTCGTATCTCCTATTCACGACTCGACCACCTCGACCCCCATGCTTCTCGCAGTTCCTTCAATGATGTTCTTAGCCGAATCCAGCTTGTAGGTATTCAGGTCGGGAAGTTTCTTCTTCGCCACTCTCTCGAGTTGCTCGTCAGTAATTTTCCCTACCTTTTCCATATTCGGCGTTCCCGAGCCACCATCGATCCCGGCGGCTTTCTTTATCAGTTCTGAAGCTGGTGGTTCCTTTACCTCGAAATCGAAACTCTTGTCCGTATAAATAGTTATGTCGACGGGTATCAACACGCCGGGTTCCTTGTCGCTGGTTTCCGCGTTGAACTGATCACAGAAATCCATAATGTTGACTTTGTGCTCACCG
The DNA here is from genome assembly GCA_964638365.1 of uncultured Thermotogae bacterium. Classification (GTDB taxonomy): domain Bacteria; phylum Bipolaricaulota; class Bipolaricaulia; order M55B111; family M55B111; genus JAGXLP01. The sequence continues at coordinate 24,991 of CAZWZR010000001.1, forward strand.
AGTGCAGGTCCGACCGGTGGTGATGGATCGGCCTGACCGGCAGGTATCTGTAGCTTCAAGGTAGTTTCTACTCTTTTAGCCATAATTACTCACTTCCTCCCTATATTTTCTCTATTCCTTCGAAACCAATATCTACCGGAGTCTCACGACCGAATATCTTCACGTTTACCGTTACTTCTTCCGCCTCTTTATCTATGGCGGTAATTTCGCCGGTAAAGTCCGCAAAAGGCCCTTCGACTATCTCCACGACTTCGCCAACGTCGAAGTCGACCTCTATCCGCGGTGAACTGGGTGCAGTCGGTGATTCTATAAGTCCTGCCAGTCTCTTGACGACCTTCATCTCTTTGCCCCGTATCGGAATAGGGTGGTATCGCGATCCAACAAACCGCACGGCACCCCTTATGTCGTCAACGAGATCTATCATTTCTTCTTCCGGCAGGTCCATCTTGACGAATACGTAACCAGGGAAGAGTCTTCGTTTCTCCACGGGCTGAACGGTAACCACGCGCTTATCCTTGTACTCCTTGACTTTGACCATCCCGGAAGAACGAGAGTCAATTACGTCCTCTTCCTCTATCCTGTCACCCTCTTCGAACTCGTCCCCCTCTTTCAGCCGGACCAGGTATCTTTCCGGCACGATCATTCTCTCTTCCTCTCCGTTTTCCCGAATGAACTCGATCCGTTTAACCCTGTCCCTGAGCGCTATCTTCCCTTTGACGTTTACCACGAACTTTTCTTCCTTGTCGGACGTCAGGGGTACACCTGATCTTATCTTCTCCCCTTTCCTGATATCGCGCCTTATCCGCTTGTCCGTCGGGATCAGATAAGTCTCTTCCGTTCTGTTCGTCATTTCAACTATAACCCTCTGGAGGGTCTCTACCTCAGATACGAGACAATCCCAGTCCAAATGTTTTGGCGGTTTACGCGCTAGGGAGTCTCCCCGGGACAGCCGCTCGTTCGAATCGACCAGAAGGTCGTAATCGTATGGTATCCTGTATTCGTTGGACTTCCCGCGGCGGCTCCTGGACGTAATGACTTCCTCAATTGGTACCACGCAGTACTCGCGCTGGCCGTTCTCCTTAAAAGACTTTACCCTGTCCTCCAGATCCCGGTTCTCGATCCTCCTTTCGAGCTCTTTTTTTACTTTTAGCTCGGAACCGGCGTAAGTTTGAATTGCATACCACTTTTTCATAGTTCCCCAGTTGCTCCTCGTTTAACAGGTTTTGTTTTGGTTAGTGTCAGAATGAGAAAGTCCAAGCGGTTGTTACAAGGATAAGATCTGCTGGATGATTTGCCTGTACACCAAGTCAACACCGCCGATATAAGCTGATAACAGAATGACCATCCCAAGTATCAGAATGGTCATCGTTACCACTTCGGTCTGGGAAGGCCAGCTCACCTTATTAATCTCCGCCCTAACATTTCGTAAAAAAGAACTAACCGAATTTAACCAGTTCACTCAAAAACACCTCTTTTTACTTCTGGCAGGCCCGGGAGGAGTTGAACCCCCAACCTTCGGATTTGGAGTCCGGCGCTCTGCCAGTTGAGCTACGGGCCTGTAAAAACTATATACGGCTTACTTCTCCTTGTGTACTGTATGAGAACCACACCATTTGCAGTACTTCTTGAATTCCAGTTTATCGCTGTCGTTCCTAGGGTTTTTCACGGTATGGTAATTATGCCTTCCACATTCTCTGCATACCAGGATGACCTGTTCTTTGTGCATCAGTAAGAATCAGTCTCCTTATTCGATTATTTCCGTTACTACACCTGCTCCTACCGTTTTTCCTCCTTCTCGGATAGCGAATCTAAGTCCTTCTTCCATGGCGATATGGTCGATCAAATTACCCTCAAGCGTGACGTTGTCCCCCGGCATGACCATTTCTACGTCATCGGGTAGTTGAATTGTACCGGTAACGTCCGTGGTTCTAAAGTAGAACTGGGGTTTGTAACCATCGAAGAACGGGGTATGTCGACCACCCTCGTCCTTACTCAAGACGTATACCTCAGCCTTGAACTTGGTATGGGGCGTTATACTGCCCGGTTCCGCCAGAACCTGACCACGTTCGATCTCTTCTTTATCTATGCCACGTAACAGGACTCCCACATTGTCACCGGCTATCGCTTCGTCCATCGTCTTGTTGAACATCTCGAGGCTGGTCGCCACGGTCTCAACGATATCTCCGTGCAGCCCGACTATCTCGATATCCGACTGGGGAGTAATCTTGCCCCTTTCTACTCTGCCTGTAGCGACTGTCCCCCTGCCCTTGATCGAGAATACGTCTTCAATCGGCATCAGGAAGGGCTGATCTTCATCTCTATCCGGAAGCGGGATGTAATCGTCGAGAGACTCAACCAGGTCCATAATCGGCTGATTTACCTCTGCCTCGGGATCCCCGTCGCTCTCCATAGCTTCCAGAGCGGAACCCCTGACAATGGGTACCTCGTCACCCGGAAAGTCGTATTCGTTCAATAGTTCCCTGACTTCCATTTCTACAAGATCCACCAGGTCGGGATCGTCAACCATATCGGTTTTATTGAGGAACACCGTCATGGCCGGAACGCCAACCTGTCGGGCCAGTAAGACGTGTTCACGGGTCTGGGGCATCGGCCCATCTGCTGCCGATACAACCAGAATTGCCCCGTCCATCTGTGCTGCACCCGTAATCATGTTCTTTACGTAGTCCGCATGTCCTGGAGCGTCTATGTGAGCGTAGTGCCTGTTATCCGTCTCGTATTCGACATGCCTGACTGCAATAGTTATTCCACGTTCCTGCTCTTCAGGGGCGTTATCGATATCCTGAAACTCCTTGCTATCCGCCATTCCCTGATTGGCCAGTACTTTCGTCATTGCAGACGTGAGAGTCGTCTTCCCGTGATCAATATGCCCAATAGTCCCGATATTCAGGTGCGGCTTATCCCGCTCGAAATGTTCTTTTGCCATCGTGTACCTCCTAAAATTTGAATTATGATAGAACTTTAATACTACCAGCAGCTAATTTAACCATATAACTTTAGAAATATTTTGCTGGAGCCCGCGGCCGGAATCGAACCGGCGGCCTTCCCATTACCAACGGGATGTTCTTCCGACTGAACTACACGGGCACCTTAAGAGATTACAAAATATTATTACAAAACTTTGACCGTCTCAACTGGGGCTACGGTCAAAGCCAGGCTATGAGATATGGTGGAGGGGGAGGGATTTGAACCCCCGAAGGCACCTGCCAACGGATTTACAGTCCGCTCCGTTTGGCCACTTCGGTACCCCTCCATGGATTTGACTCAAGTTCCCAGGCCTATCTATCGGCGGAAAATACCACCCTTGGAGCCGGCGGCCAGACTCGAACTGGCAACCTGTCGATTACAAGTCGACTGCTCTGCCGATTGAGCTACACCGGCTTGAGCAGAGGAATTTTACCGAAACCCTTTCTAAATGTCAATGGTTCCGCCCAAATGCGGTTTTAACTTGCCTTAACCCAGACCTTTCTGGTCCTCGGACCATCGAATTCGGCAAAAAATACCCCCTGCCACGTGCCTAGCTGTAGGCTACCGTCTTCTATCAGAACCCTCGAAGAATTACCGATAAGGCTCGATTTTATATGGGAGTCCGCGTTACCTTCCCTGTGGCGATACCCTCCTTCCGGAACTAGCTCGGCCAGCTTCTCCTTTATATCAAGCGCCACGTCGGGATCGGCCGATTCGTTTATCGTTATACCGGCGGTCGTATGAGGCACGTAGAGGGTACAGACTCCATCGTCCACGTCACTCGATCGGATAGCATCCTTTACCTTAGAGGTTATATCCTTCATCTCAACCCGCGAAGAAGTACTAACTGTCAACGTTTCCAACTCACAACACCTCCGCCAGGGATTCCTTCAGCTTTGTGGAGTCTTCTACTTCTCCCACTTTCATAATCAACTTTTCTTCTTCTGAGCCACCAGCACTCAACAGGCTAAGCAGCTCTACTTCGTGTTCGTCGAGTACCTCAAGGACCTCCTTCATACCCTGGAGCCCATCAGGTGAAAGCGTTATCCAGAATCCGCCCTGGCCGAAATTCAATAGGCTGGAAAACTCCTCGAAAAGCTTGCCCGGTGTCAGAACTCCAACAAGCTTTCGATCGGAGTCCACGACCGGTAGTACCATCAAGCTGTACTCCTTAATTATGCTGACAGCTTTATCTATGGTATCAGTAACTTCGGCATGCAGGGTGGAACGAGAGACGTAATTATCTATCGGCTCGTCACCCGACTTTTCCTTTATGGAGTCGTATGTAAGGAAACCAACCAGCCTCTCCTCATCGTCCACGACGAAGATAATCCGAAAGTTGTTCTCCTCCATCAGTTCCTTCGTTTCCGAGACGGACTTACCTTCGAGCGCAGAGGCGGGATTCTCCTGCAAGAATTCCTTGACTAACATCTATCTTCACCGATCCAGGATATCCGAAGCGATGTTGCTGGGAACCTGCTTGTACTTGAGGAATTCCATCTGGAATGTCGCCTTGGCCTGGGTCAGAGACTTGAGCCTGGTGGCATAATTCATCACCTCGGCCTGGGGTACCTCGGCCTCTATTTCCGTGTAACCCTCCGAAGTATCGGATCCCAGTATTCTTCCCCGTCTACCGTTGAGATCGCTAATTATATCGCCGGTATAGTCGCCGGGAGTTGTGACTTTGACCTCCATTATCGGTTCAAGCAGGATCGCACCTGCCTGCTCAACGGCTTTGTTGCAGGCCTCGCGACCGGCTATTTTAAATGCCATCTCCGAAGAATCTACAGGATGGTGGTCACCATCGTAGATCGTTGCTTCTACGTCCGTTATCGGGTATTCCTCGTCCAGCGCTTCCTTTATCCCTTTTTCCACTCCTGGTATAAACTGCGTCGGTATATTGCCACCGCTTATCTCGTTTACGAACTCAAAACCGGAGCCCCGGGGAAGAGGATTCAGCCTCAGATAAACCTCACCGTACTGCCCCCTACCTCCCGACTGTTTCTTGTGGCGGTACTTGGTATCGGCCTTCTTCGCGATGCTCTTCTTATAAGGGACCTTGGGTTCTTTGGTATCTATCTCTACGTTGAAGCCATTTTTCAATCTCTCCTTGAAGACGTTCAGGTGGTTGGCCCCCATACCGGAAAGAATCATTTCTTCCGTAACTTCGTCCCTGTAGTAATCGATGGAGGCCTTGTTTGCAACTAGCTCCTTTAAAGCCGTGCTCATCTTGGTCTCGTCTTCTCGGCTCTTCGGATTTACCGCCCTGTGGTAAACAGGATTGGGAAAATCGACGAAATCTATCTCCTCTTCCCCTGTATCCGTTAGGGTATCTCCCAGTGCAATATCATCGAGCTTTCCGAGAGCCACGATGTCCCCGTGGCTGGCGGAATGGATCTTCTCCTGGTCGCCACCATGGTGCCTGTAAATGTCCGTTATCTCTACTTCCTGACCGTTCCTTAAATTACGAAGAGTATTTTCTTCCTCAAGCTCCTCGCCGTACACCTTGACAAACGCAAGCTTGCCCAGGTACGGGTCGGAAAGTTTGTTAAAGACGAGTAAGTCGGACCTACCGCTCGATTCGGACTGGAAATCGGGAACCAGGTCTTTGAGCTTCTCAAGTAGCGGCTCCACACCACTTCCCTCTTCTACCGAGGAGGCAAAAACCGGGGAAAACTGGTCCGCCTCAAAGCCCTCTTTAAGTGCCCTGGATTTATCCTCGTCGGTTATCTCTTCTTCCTCCAGGTACTTCATCATTAGTTCATCGTCCTGTTCGGCCAGAGACTCAAGCAAGTTCTCTCGTTCCTCGCTCAACTCCTCTTCAAGCTGGTCGGGTATACCCTCGTCCCGCCCGTCGAAATAGATGGCTTCCTCTTCCAGCAGGTCCACGTAGCCGACGAACTCGCCGTCCTCAACTATCGGGATCTGAAGGACCACGAAGTTCTTGTCGAATTCCGTTCTCAACTCTTCCAAGACGGAACTGAAATCCGCTTCCCCCTGGTCCATTTTGTTAACGAGGACGGCAGTGGGTTTCTCGTACTTTTCTGCAATATTCCAAACTTTCTCCGTATGAACCTGCATTCCCTTCTCTGCATCCACCAGAAGCAAAGAGGCCTCGGAGGCAAAAGTTCCCTTGTATACTTCTTCAACGAACTCCTCGGCTCCCGGCGTGTCCAGGACGTTCCACTTCTGCCCCTTGTGTTTAAAAGAACCTACTCCCAGGTCGATCGAGTACCCGTGCTCCTCTTCCTCCGGCGAAGGGTCAAAGTTCAGATCTCCGTCTACCCCGCTCATCCCAAGCAACTGCTCAGCCAGACTGGATTTCCCGGTACCAGAATGTCCAATTAAGCTCAAAGTCTTCGCATTAGCCATGAACCAACCACCTCGACTTCCTATGTGTTTTTATCTACCGAAATAAATCGAACGTACTCCGTTTAATATAAAGCATAGTTCGAGTCCATACAACACGAAAAAAGATCTTGGGACCTCTAACTCAGGGAGCCGAATTAGCACCAAAGGAATCCGGACCAAAAGGAAGCAAAGTTGGGGTTTTCAAGATTACCAAACCCACGAACGCGACCTTCAGGTTAGCTAGAAAATGATTACCTGCAAAGCTGGTTAGATACGCTATTAGACCCCTCCGCCCTGCATCTTCGGATCCATGATATCCCTGAAGGCATCACCTATCAGGTTCCAGGAGAGGCAGAATGTGGTAATGGCCACTCCGGGTATCAATACAGTGTACCAGAATTCCAGGGTATTCCCTTCGGTTCCCAGAATCCAGTTTCGGGCAAAACTGATCATCTGACCCCAGTCTGCGTAACCTTCCTGAGCACCGACTCCGAGGAAGCTCAACGTCGCCGCCGTGATCACTATCGTCCCCATATTCATAGAAGCCTGAACTACAACAGGGAAAATGGAGTTGGGAAGTATATGCCTGAATACTATCCGGAAGTCCGTCGCACCTACAGCCCGAGCCGCGGAAACGTACTCCTCTTCCTTAACCGACAGTATATTACCGCGGATCAGTCGGGCGTACCCCATCCAGCCGAAAACTATCAGAGCAATCAAGGCATTAGTTAAACTCCTTCCAAGAATCGTCGTCAGGACCATGGCAGCTACTAGATACGGTATAGAATAAAATACGTCGACGACCCGCATCAGTATGCTGTCTATGGCACCCCCATAGAAGGCTGCTAATGTACCAATCAACACCCCGATCATTCCGGAGATACCAACTACCATCAGCGATACACGGAAGGCCGTTCTCGTGCCCCAGACGACGCCGTAAAATATGTCGTACTGGCCCTGTGTGGTTCCAAATATGTGTCCCTCGCCCGGAGGCTGCGGAGTGGAACCCCAGCCGTCCCTGGGAACCTTGTACGGTTCTCCCGGGTTCTCCGGTGGAGCTATCCATGGTGCTGAGACAGCGACACCGACGTAGAAAAGTATTATTAACAAACCAACGACCGACAGAGGATTAGTCAGTAACTTCTTTATTTTTTTCTTCATCTTAATCGTAGGTAACCCTCGGATCCAGGTAAGCGTAAATTATATCGACTGCCAGATTGGCGATAACTAACAGGATTCCGTTAAATAGCACGAAAAGCATCAGAGATGCCGTGTCGAACTGCTGGGCGGCATTAACGGCCCATCTACCCAGACCGTGCCAGTCGAAGATCGTCTCCGTTACTACCAGACCATTAATCAGGAAGGCAATATAAATGCCAGCTACGGTAACAACGGGAATAAGGGCATTCCTCCGAGCATGTTTGTTGATAACCACGCTCTCCCTCTGCCCCTTGGCCCTGGCAGTCTGGACGTAATCCTTCCGCAGCGTCTCCAGCAGGCTTGACCGCATGATCCTCAACAGCATCGCCCAGCGCACGTAGGACATGACGATCGCCGGCAGGATGATATGCCTCACCGCGTTGGCAAATACGAACCAGTTCCCGTTCAGTATGGCATCGATCGTGTTCATATGTGTATACCGGACGAACTGGGCCGAGTTTACTATCTGCTGCGCGTCAAATCCGAGCCGGCCAGGTGGGAACCATGATACAACCCCCCCGTAAAACACCATCAGCAACAGTAGGCCAGCCACGAACGAAGGTAGCGACCAGCCCACAATGGCAAATAGCCGGGCAATATGATCAATCACGTTGTTGTGGTTGACTGCCGCCAGCGTGCCCAGCCATATCCCTCCGAGAATAATTGGCAGGGCGGACCAGAGCGCCAGCTCCAGTGAAACAGGTAAAAATGTAGCAAAAGCCCTTTTAGTAGGCATCTTGGCACTTTCGGACCAGCCGAAGTTTAACTGAACGACGTCGCTGAGCCAGCGCCCGAACCTGGTCCAGATCGGGTCATTGAGCCCGTACTGTTCCGCCAGTACCTCCAGATCCGTGTTCTTCAGTTCAGCTGGACTGGAGATGTAGGTCGACAGCCTCTGATTAACGGACAAAAACTGAATCATCCCGAAGACGATTAACAAAACGCCCAGGATGACGAAAGGTAAAACGAGCATTCGTCGGGTAATGTATGATATCATTTATTTATCCCTCGACCGAGTAAAAATTAAAAATAGTACCGGGGGTCAGGTTTCACGGACCCCCGGTAATCTTGACTCTCTATAAATTAACCTTCGTAACCCTTGGAAATCGGATAGACGTAGGACCAGGAACTGGAATACATCGGGTTGAACGGTACATCCTGGACCCAGGACCTCATTACGCGAACTCCTTCAGCCTGTGGTAACCAGACGTCTATCGCGTCTTCCTTTGCCAGTCTCTGCAGTTCGTAGTAGATTTCCTTACGTTCCTGCTCGTCCACCGTCTGCATGGCTTCTTCAATCAGCGGGTCGTACTTTTCCATGGCGAGTTCGTGCATACCTTGCCCCTGCCAGCCGGAAAAAGTACCGTCCGAAGCCATGAATGGCGTAACGAAGTTATGCGGATCCGGAAAGTCAGCAATCCAGCCAATCAGGAACAACGGGGTCCTCTCCTGAACCATCATGTCCAGGTAGGTGGACCAGTCGACGCTTCTCACGTTTATGTCGAAGTTGTCGTTTAGTTGTTCTATGTTGGCCTCGAATATATCTGCCGCGGTTTTCCGGGATTCGTTGCCCGAGTTGTAGAGTATGGTAAACTCGAAGCCCTTCTCCCAGAGTTCGCCGTCGTGGGCTTCCTTCAGCAGCTCTTCCGCCCTGTCCAGGTCGTGGCTGGCCAGTTCCAGTTCTTCGTTGTAGTAGGGCTGCATGTTTTTCGGTACCGGACCGTTGGTTTTGTAGCCGTAGCCCTGGAGTACCTGTTCTATGAATGCCTCGTACTCGAAGGCGTACTTGAAGGCCTTCCTGACCTTGACGTCGTTGAAGAAGTTCGAGGGGATCCCATCGCCCCAGCTACCGGAACCGACGTATTCGTTATCCTCGGTCTGAACGTCCTGTGTAAAGAATGCAGCCGGGTTCATCTGGATCGTCGGTAGACCAGTCTGCACGGTAATTCCTTCCGCTCCTTTGACCTGATCCATGTACTGGAGCGGCATGTAGGCAATATCCGCTTCACCGTTCATCAGCTGCAGCCTTCTCGTTCCCCACTCCTGGGTCTTCTGAAGGACGAAACTTTCAAGTTCAGCTGGCTCCCTCCAGTAGTCCTCGTAGCTGGAGAATACGGCTTCCTGGCCGGGTTCCCAGCGGTCAAGCTTAAACGGACCCGTACCGTTGGCCACGTCGTAAAGCGGGGATTCTTCTGCAGCCGAACCTCCGCCGGGGTTGTGGTATTCCACCCAGGTTTCGGCAGTCCCGGGCCAGCCACCCTGTTCTTCAACCCATTGCTTATCCACTACTGAAGACCAATAGGAACTATGGGCCAGAATGTTCATGATCGGCGGGTAGGGATCGGGTAAATTGATTATTACGCTCTGCCCCTTTACCTCGACCGCCGGGTCTATGTACGAATTGAAGGCAGCAACGCGGTCAGCAGAAGAGGTTTCGCTGAATTCTTCGACCCCTGCCACGTCGTTAACAAGGGCCTTAATGCTACCGTACCCTGTCAGCGGTTCCAGAAGCATCCAGCTGGGGCCACCGGACCTGTCCTGGATCATCGTCCGTTCCAGGGAGTACTCGACGTCTTCCGGAGTCAGTTCGTTTCCATTATGGAATGTAACGCCTTCCCTGATCGGGAACTCGTAAATTATTCCGCCATCCGGCGTCTCCCTGACCAGACCGTTCTCCGTGGTAGGGACCTTCGTGGCCAGCATGGGTTCGTATTCACTCACGCTGTAGTCTTCCGGTTTCTTCTCGTTCCCATCCACGACCCCATAAGGGTAACTAATAAGGTTTTCGTAAATATTGCCAATTATGTCTCCACTGGCAGTATCATAGGCATAAGAAGGATCAAGTGTGTTAGCTGTTCCCGTGGTGACTGCAGTTAACGTATCCGGGTTCTGCACCTCGGGTTTTTCCTGCGCTAGACCAGCAAC
>CAZWZR010000002.1:0-32596 GCA_964638365.1 uncultured Thermotogae bacterium
TCTTTAGAGTTCCATAGTGCCTAAATGGAAAATCCTGGAAGGCTGAAGCCTTCCGCTACAAAAAAGTTAATTTGGAAACTTGAGGGGTCACACTACTTCAAAGCGAATTTAATGGCGAGAAGGTCTTGCAGCGTTCCGATTGGGCTAGGGGTATAAAATTTACCTCTCGAACCAGTTCAACTCTCCGAAACTTCCTCCAGCCTCTGGTTGACGTAATCCACGAACTCATCCGATTTATCCGGGGGCACCGTAAACAGACTTACTGTGATAAAAAGGAAGATCGTCAATAGAAATCCCCAGACGGACGGCCACCATCCGAGCGGCTTCAGGTCGGCTACGTAAAGAACCCCAGTAACGATACCGCCAACCGACATGGAAGTCACAACACCTGGCCCGGTCCCCTTTTTCCAGAAAAAAGCTCCTATTAAAGCAGGGGCAGTCACTAGGAGTCCGCCTGAGGCCATGCTGGACAGAACGGCAATAAGTCCGGGCCTCAACCATGCAAAAACGATAAATACGGCAATTAAAAAGGGGATGGCCGCCTTGCCGGCGAGCAGCTGAACCCTTTCCCCCGCATCGGGAAAGACGTTTCCCATTAAATCCCTGGTAATCGAAGAACTTAGCGTGAGAGTAACCGAACCCAGAGTAGAAGTGGCGGCGGCAAAAATTCCTATGAATATTATCAAACCGAGCGGCTGCGGGACTTTGGTCAACAGAACCGACATCGCCTTGTCGGCGTTTTCAAGGCCGGGCAAGAGGTTAGCCGCCTGGAACCCAAACAGAGTGCTAATAACCGTATAGATAAACCCAAAAACCGAGAAGTATACTATCATCCTTTTCAGACTGGTAATCTCGTCCGGCACCAGCATTCTCTGAGACACCTGGGGGTTGGTAAGTGCAAAGAACGCCCAGGGCAGAGCCAGCCCGATAAAAAGCTTCGGATCCCAGGTCAGCTCAAGCAATTCCGGATTTTCGACGGTTATAGTCCGAAAGAAGTTCCCCGGAGAACCGAAAAACTGAAAGAATATATAGAAAAGGGCAAAAAGGGAGGTGGTAAGCATCGTTATCGCCTGAAAGGCATCGGTCCAGGAAACGGACCGCATTCCGGCCCAGATGGCGGCAAACCCAGCAAACCCCGCCATGGCAAATACGCCCGTCATGTACGATATCTCCCCACCCGTTAGACCTTCGACCAGAAAGCCTATACCCATCAGCTGAATGGCTGCGTAAGGAACCAACATGACGAGAAATATTACCGATGCGACGAGACCAGCCCAGCGCGTTTCGTAACGTTGAGTCAGCAGTTCAGCCGGGGTAAGAAAATCGTACTTATTACCCGCCAGCCAGAATCGGGGCGCAAATACGGTGAGTAGCAGGACCGTAAACATCAGGTAGGTCATTTCAAACCCAAGAGCCCCGACACCGGACTCGTACGTAAGGCCGACGAGTCCAACCAGCATGAACGCGCTGTACGTCGTCGCGCTGTAGCTTAACCCCGATATAAAGCCACCCAGCCTCCTACCACCCAGGAAGTACTCAGAAACCCCCTCTCCCAGACCCCGCCGGGCCATATAGGCTATAAAAATTGCAATAGCCATCCAGGAAAGCAACGAAATCCAGACGAATACGGGCTTCAATGTTATTTCCCCCAGGTATTTTTGATGTAAAGAGAACCGGCTGCTATCACGGTTAACGTCAGAAGGCTCCAGAAAAGGTAACTTGCCAGAAAGCTGGATACGTCATCCAGCAGGTAAAAAGGCACGAAAAAATTGAGCAGGGCAAGGACAGTGAAAATCAGAAAAAAGGTCTTTCCGCTCAAGTGTTTTCACCCCGAATCCTAAAAATAAGATCGAGTAATTATACAGTTGATTAATGTATAATTAAACAAAAGTCACGGAAGGAGGGATATCGGTTTCCCCCGGAGAAAAATCAAATATTTGTGAAAGAGAATCCTGCGCGTGACTGCAAAGCTTGGGGATTATTTCCGGGGTGAGAACTATTAAAGAGGGTATCAGGAAACTGTTTTTACGGCTTCGGCAATCCGATTCAGCCCCTCCTCCAGGATCTCCCGAGGACAGGCAAAGTTGAGTCTGAGAAACCCTTTTCCGCCGGGCCCAAACCAGGAACCAAAATCAAGGCCCACTTTTGCTTCTTCAAGGATCAGCTCTTCCAGTTCGTCGGAGCCCAAACCAAGCCCCCGGAAATCCATCCATAACAGCGTCGTTCCTTCCGGCTTTACCGGTTGTATCCTCGGAGTCTCCGATTTGAGAAACCTCAAGGCATAGTCACGGTTTGACTCGAGGTAAACGAGCTGGTCTTCCAGCCACGGCTCTCCATCCTGGTAGGCCGCAACAAGTGATTCGAGCCCAAAGACACTTGGGCCGTTCAACAGTTTATCGCTGGCCCGCTTGAACCGCTTTCTCATACCCTCGTCCGGAATAACCGCGATCGAGGCAGGTAATCCGGCCGTATTAAAGGCCTTGCTCGGTGAGGTAAGAGTAATAGAGTTCCCCGCAAATTCTCGAGACAGGGAAGCAAATGGGAGGTAATCCTTATTCCCGTAAACGAACTCCGAATGGATTTCGTCGGAAACTACCAGGAGGTCGTTCTCCAGGCAAATCCGTCCCAGTTTTTCCAGCTCCTCCCTATCCCAGACCCTACCTACGGGATTATGGGGGTTACACAGGATCATGGTGGTCGGGGTGGGTTCAGCGGGAAAAGGATCTCCGCCGGGGTGACATAGGTTTTCCAGTTCCTCGTAATTCATGCGATAACTACCATCATCAAACAGTAGCTGGTTGCTCAATATCTGGGCACCGCCATACCGCACGGAATCGAAGAAAGGGTAATAAACGGGGGGCTGAAGGACTACGCCATCTCCCGTGTCGGTCAAGCTACTGATAACTACTCTGAGAGAGGGGACGACGCCGTTACCGTAGACAAGCCATTCCGGCTCGACTTCCCAGTCATGTCTTTTCTCAAACCACTTCTGAACAAGATGATCGGTTTCGGAATCGGGGTCAGTGTAACCAAAAACCCCATGTTCTGCTCTCTTCTCGAGAGCTTCGATTATCGGTTCCGCCGTCCGCCAATCCGAATCGGCAACCCACATCGGCAGAACATCCGACCTGCCAAACACGTCCTCTCGGTTATCCCATTTAACTGACCGCGTCCCCGTACGATCTACGCATTCGTTAAACCTTTTAAACTTTTCCTCATCCATATTGAATCTCCATCATCCAGCTGTTTATGTACCAGATAGATTAGGTAGCCGGGAAGAGCAGGGGCACAGCACGTATCTTTATTTCCCCTCAGTCACCGTAAGTTTCGGCTCGAAGCTTTTCACCTATTTCGGCTAGCTCACTTTCACCTTCTCCTTTGACGATGGAGTGAAGAGAGCCTCCACCGTCATCGTGGTAGCGCGGGATAACGTGTACGTGAGTATGCGGTATTGCCTGCCCGGCGGCTTCTCCGTCATTGATTCCTATGTTAGTGCCGTCCGCTTCCAGGCCGGCCATTACCGCCTCATTTATCTCTTTAACAATCGCAAACATCCCCGTTGCCACTTCTTCCGTCAGGTCGGAAAACCTTTCAAAATGCTCCTTCGGGACTACCACCGTATGCCCATCCGCCAGGGGATTGGCGTCGAGGAAGCCCAGGGCGTAATCGTTCTCAAAGACGATCTCGGCATCTATATCTCCTTTAACTATGCTACAGAATATACAATCGGACATATTAATCACCCACCGATGTAAATTAGTCCTCTTCGGGAACCATTCTGGCAAACTTCTTCTTGCCGACCTGCAGGACCTTCCCTTCTTCCACGTCCGGATCGAAATCCACCTCGGTTACTTTCTCACCGTTTAACGTCACGCCACCCTGGTCAATCAATCTCCTCGCCTCAGACCGGCTGGAAACGAACCCGGAAAGCTCAAGCAGGTCGATAATCCATATAGTCCCGTCGTCCTTTATTTCGGCTTTCGGTATCCGGAGTTCATGGAGGTCTTCCGGAACTTCGTCCTGTTCAAATACCCGTTCGAATTCTTCCTCGGCGTGCGAGGCCTCCACGTCGGAGTAAATATTTCCGACGATTTCGCGCGCCAGCTTCTTTTTCCTTTCCTTTGGGTGTAAATCCTTTACTTCCCCAGTGGATATATCCGTTAACAGTTCGAAATATTCATCCATCGTTTCGTCATCAATCGACATTAACTTACCATAGATCGTCTCGGGGTCCTCGTTTATCCCGATATAATTTCCGCGAGTCTGACTCATCGCCCTGCTCCCGTCCGTGCCGGTCAAAAGCGGGACGGTCAAAACGATCTGGGGGTTCTGATCGAATTCCCTCTGGATATGCCGACCGACAATCAGGTTGAACCGCTGGTCTGCGCCGCCCAGCTCGATATCAGCGTCAACTGCAACGGAATCGTAGGCCTGGGCCAGAGGGTAAAGGAACTCAAGGATGGAAATTGGCTTGTTTGATTCGTACCGGTTGGCAAAATCGTCCCGTTCGAGCATTCGGGCCACGGTGTACTTGGAAGTCAGCTCTATAATGTCTTCAAACCCGAGCTTGCCAAGCCATTCGGAGTTATAGCGGAACTCCGTCTTTTCCGGGTTGAGTATCCGAAATACCTGGGTCTCGTAATCCTTCATATTCTCCTCTATCTCCTTTGCACCCATGATCTCCCTGGTCTCGGATCGGCCCGACGGGTCCCCGATTCTCCTGGTAAAATCTCCGACCACCATAACTGCCCGGTGACCGAGATCCTGCAGCTGCCTCAGCTTACGCAGTACGACTGCATGGCCGAGCGTGAGATCGGACGAAGAGGGGTCGACACCGAGCTTGACCCTGAGCGGACGTTCCTCCTCTTCCGCCAGTTGGAGCTTCTCCGCCAGCTCTTCCTCCGGTATCAGATCGGCCGTTCCCGTCCTTATCTTCTCAATTTCTTCCCGAAAATCTTCTTCCATTCCTGAACAACCTCCATTAATTTTGAATTTATATGACTGTAACCGTTGAAATCAGGTCGAACTCATCTAATTCCATCAGTTTTACTCCCTGGGCATAACGCTGGAACTGACTTATGTCGTCGATATTCAACCTTATGGCCTGACCGCCTTCGCTGTAGAGCATGACTTCCTCTCCCCGTTCCAGCAGCTTGACGTCCCTCAGGCCGTCGTTCTCTTCGAGCTTGATTCCCAGGTTACCTTTGCCCGATCTTCCCTGAGAGTTAAACTCGCTCAGAGGGACTTTCTTCCCCTTGCCCGTCTCGGTAACGAACAGCAACATCGGGTCCCTATCCAGACTCTTCGGGCTTACTGACTCGACGCTAACTACCTGGTCGCCGGGCTCCAGACCAATTCCTCTAACGCCTTTTGATGGCCTCTGCGTTGATCTCAGTTCCTCTTCCATGAACCGGATAACCTGACCCTCACGGGTTGCCATAACTATTTCGCCTTCTCCGTGACTCAGATCCACGGAACTTATGGAATCACCGCTTTCGGTGTTCAGGCTACGGATTCCGCTTATATGAGCTGAAGAGAAGTCCTCCATCGGGTTCTTTACTACGTAGCCCCCCTTCGTCGCCATCAGGCAGAAGCCGTCACCTTTAAACTCGTCCCCGTCGACGTTTAATACCTCGTTGACGATTTCATCGTCGGACAGATCGAGGATCTCTGCCAGTCTCTCCCCTCTCGAATCCCTGCGGGAAGTCGGGAGCTTATAGGTTTTTACCTTATAGATCTTCTCCTGATCCGTAAATACCAGCGTTTCGTTCCGCGAGTTCCCGCTCGCTCCAACGGTAATCCTGTCGTCCTCTTCCAGATCCATGCAGATAACGCCTTTGCCGCCTCTGTTCTGGGTCTTGTAACCGCTCCTCTTGGGAGCATTGACGTAACCGTTCTCGGTCACCTGAACTACGACGCTGTGGTCCGGCACGAGTTTCTCCGCGTCGACTTCTTCGACCTTCTCCGTTATCAGGCTCCTCCGCTCGTCCCCGTACTCGTCTTTGATTTCCCTGAGTTCGTCCTTGATGATCTCGTCGAGCTTTAAAGTCGAAGAGAGAATCTCCCTGTATTCTTCTATGTATTCCCGTTTCTCCGCGAGTTCGTTCTCCACTTTCTCCCTCTCCAGGCTCGTCAGACGCCCGAGCTGAGTTTTCAGGATGGCGTTGGCCTGCTCTTTGGAAAAGGAGAACCTCTCAATCAGGTTTTCCCTCGCTTCATCCCTCGTATCCGCGTCCCGAATCAACTTTATGACCAGGTCCGTGCTATCGAGCGCGACCTGCAGCCCCTCTAGTATGTGCGCGCGGCTTTCGGCCTTTTCCAGCCTGTATTCCGTCCTTCTCTCTACAATGGACCGCCTGAAGTCTATGAATGCGTTGAGTATTTCCTTCAGGGATAGCCTTCGCGGGTTACCGTCGATGATAACGGTCATGTTGGCACCGTATGTCTTTTCCAGAGGGGTATACTTGAAGAGCCGATTCAAAACCACCTCGGGTTCGGTGCCCCGCTTTAGCTTGATCACCACTCTGAGCCCCTCTCGATCCGATTCGTCCCTGACGTCCGTAATCCCTTCGATGGTTTCGTCCTTGGCCTTCTCGGCAATCCTCTCTATGATCGTCGACTTCTTGATCTGAAACGGTATCTCCGTAACTACGATGTTATTGCCTTCTATCTGTGTCTTGGCCCTCATCCGAACCCGGCCCTTACCCGAACGATAGGCTTCTTTTATACCTTCCCTGCCCAATATTATCGCCCCGGTCGGGAAATCAGGCCCTTTGATGTATTTCATCAACTCGTCCAGCGAAGCTTCCGGGTTATCGATCAGATAGATCAACCCTTCGACGAGTTCAGTGAGGTTGTGCGGCGGTACCTTGGTTGTCATCCCAACCGATATCCCCCAGGCTCCGTTGAGCAGTAACCCTGGAACTTTTGCGGGCAAAATAGTCGGTTCTTCCAGGGAGTCGTCGAAGTTAGGGGTAAAGTCAACCGTGTCTTCGTCAAGCTCTTCCAGGAAGGTTTCACTTATCGGGGACAGCCTGGCCTCAGTATACCTCATCGCCGCCTGAGAATCCCCGTCTATAGACCCGAAATTACCCTGTCCATCTATCAGTGGATAGCGGAAGGAAAACTCCTGCGCCATATTTACCATCGTATCGTAAACGGCTATATCGCCGTGCGGATGGTACTTACCAAGCACCTCCCCAACTATCCTTGCCGATTTCTTATGAGCTCCGTCCGAATAGAGCCCGAGCTCGTCCAGGGCATATAAGATCCTGCGCTGAGCCGGCTTCAACCCGTCCCGGACGTCCGGTATGGCCCGGCCCCGGATTACGCTCATTGCGTAATTTATATAGGACTCTTCCATCTCTTCTTCAATATAGGCGGTCTTTACTTCGCTCATTTTTTTCTCCTGTGTTGATTGGATTGTTTAATATTAGCTTTTTCGGGGTAATAACTCAAGGAAAATTAGTCCTAATGGGACGTTAAGAGAATTACGGGGGGTAATTGGGCATGTAGATCTTCCCTTACCTTAACCCCCAGTCTCCCCGCATGAATTTCCACTGGAGCCCTGCTCCCCACTGTCAACTAATTTGGGTAATCTGTAAAATTAGAACAAGCTAGGAGAAATAATTACCGAAGATTAATTTCCCGGAAACAGGGGACTCCGTACTGAGGGGAGCTTGGAACGCCATGTGGTGAACTTTAAAATCGTAATCTACCCGTCAAACCTGCCTCTCTTCCTGACTGGGAAACTCCATGGCCGATATGAATTTATCCGTGAAGTCAGTCCGAAATGAGAGTTCGATATAGTCGATATCCCGAGAGAGTTCTTCTACTTCTCGTTGTTTTTTCTGACTGATCAGTGCGAGCTTTGCACCCTGACCGGCGGCGTTACCAACGGGTACGATCTTGCCTGGATCGATTTGGGGCAGAACACCGATCCTTAGGATGTTTTCCTTCCTGAGGTAGTTACCGAAGGCACCGGCCAGGAAGACCCGATCGATATCATCCGCCGAAGCTTCGAACTCTTCCAGCATGATGTCTATCCCCGCTTTAATTGCTCCTTTCGCCAGCTGGACCTCCCTGATGTCCTCCTGCGTTACGAATACCGGGTTACTATCCACGTGAAGCCAGAAGGCCTTTTCATCTCCAATATCCACCATGCGGTTCCCGAGAGGATTGATGGTCGGACGGGAAAGCCGTGACCGATCAGCAGCTATGTTGCCCTTCTCCTGAATAAGTCCGGCCTTCAACAATTCCCCAACCGTGTCGACGATGCCCGAGCCGCATAAACCCTGCGGGGTTCCATTATTCACGACCTCGATATCCAGCTGGCCTTCCTCGTCGATCGTCACGTGGGAAATGGCCCCGGTCCTGGCAGTCATACCCTGTTCGATATTCGCCCCTTCGAAAGCAGGCCCGGCCGCGGTGGAAGCAGCAACGATCTTGTTCCGGTTTCCGAGCACCATCTCACCATTGGTTCCGATGTCAACGAGCAGGTTGAGCTTGTCCGATTTGTGCATGCCCGTATGGAGGATACCCGCCGTTATATCCGCCCCGACGTAGCCGGCCAGCGAGGGCAACAAAACCAGGCGGCCTCTCGGATGAACATCCACTCCAAGCTCCTCTGCCTTCAGCTTCTGAGACCGGGTAAAGCCCGGTATATAGGGTGCTTGATCCATTCTTGTCGGATCAACACCGGCAAGGAGGTGGAGCATGATGGTATTTCCGACGAAAGTCGCCCGGTAAATATCGTCCGTATCTATTCTCTCTGCATCTGCAAACTCCTCTACCAGCTCGTTTATCGAGTGAATGATCTCTTCCTGAAGGCGCTCCAGCCCATCGTCGTGTTCCCGGACGTACTTAATGCGCGAGACAACGTCAGCGCCGTACTTACCCTGAGGGTTTTCTCTCGAATTCACGTCAAGTGTCTCACCGGTGTCAAGGTCGAGACCGTAGCCCGCTACCGTGGTGGTGCCGATGTCAAACGCCATCCCGTAGGATTCGTACCGTTTATCGCTGGGCTTGATGGAAAGAAGACTTCGTCCCGGCCTATCTACAGTAGCAGAAACTGAAAATTCGTTCCTCCGGAGCTTTTCCGGCAGGTTTTTAAGCAGTTCGAGCGGGACTTCCAGTTCTCCACCCAGACCATCGACGAGCCTAGTGGAATCGGAACGCTGATCCTCCCGACCCGGCTCTTCCAGTTCCAGTAACTTCCGTTCTATTCCGCTGTCGGGTTGCACGTCGGTAAGCTGTTCGTCCATCTTAGCCTTGGCAGTTGCCTCTTCCTCGGAACCCTGGATGGAAGGAAGGTCCAGTACCATGTCCGAGTCGACCTCTACCCGGCAGGAAAGCCTCATTCCACGCTGGATTTCCTCTTCCGAAAAGAACTCCTCCTCGGAGTCAGTAGGTGGCCCCGCTCCCTCCAGGATCCGAACTCTGCACTTTCCACAGAGCCCCATTCCACCACAGAGGCTCGGCACCTCGTAGCCACCTTCGTGCAGGACTTCCAGCAGGTCCGCTCCCGCTTCGGCAGTCAATTTAGTTCCGTCGTTTTCGATTACTAACTCGTATTGTTCTGGCATTGTTCTCCTTTTCACCAGGGTGATTTAAAACCCCTAGCGGGTTTCTCAATCAAATAAATATTTCTTTAACCAATTAAAATTTAACGGGATACGGGATAACTTCAAGTTTATTTTCGAATATTTTAAAAGTTATGAATATTTCAAAATCGCTTAAGGTCTTTTTAGAGGGGGAGTTGGATTTCGACAGACCATTCAGATCTCACACAGGTTCAACCGGTAACTTCCGGGGATCTCTCGCCTGTACATTTAACTTCCGGAATAAAATCACAGCTTCACCTTTTAGCGGTGATCGCGATTTGTGAGAGACCGGAAGAACCGGTAGAGGTCCCTTAACCTAAAAATTATTCCCTCCCCAAGTCGGTTTATCCGGGTAAATTTATATTCCCGGTCCGGGTCCAGGGGTTCGACCCGAATAGTATACATGTTCATTCGGTTGGCACCCAGCACGTCGGTAAAGAGCTGGTCCCCGACCATGGCCGTTTTCTCCGCCGGTACTCCCAGCTCGTTAAGCATCGCCTTGAACCCGCGGCTCTTTGGTTTACCGGCGTTAAAAAGGTGAGGAAAGGGGAGGTCCGCAATGAATCTCTCGATTTCCTTCTTCTGGCTGTTGCTCAAGACCGCTATATGCAAACCAAGATCGTCTATTTCCTCGAGAAGGTCCAGAACCTCTCCCTCGAGGCTCTCATCCCCCCAGCGAGCAAGGGTGTTGTCGAGGTCAAAAATTACGGCTTCAATTCCAGAGCCCTTTAACTTCTCGTAACCGACGTCCTTTATCGTTTTTACGTTTTCATCCGGGAAGAAGTACCGGGGGAAGGACTTAGACGTGCCCATTGCTTTTTCCTTCGACGGTAATCCGCCCTATAAATATAAACCTGCGCAGGTCCCGGATTACTTCAAGCGTCTTCTGCTTGTAGCCGGGTGAGGTAAGTATCCTGAATTCCTTATGCCCTTCGACCTCTCTGTATTCCCGTCTTGCGTTGGCAATACCATCGTACCCCTCTATAACTGCGTCGAGAAAATGAAGGTCTTCCTCCTCCAGTTCTACGTAGATCTCGATGGAATCCTTCGGAGGCGGAGGAAGACCCTCGCCGACACGCTTTTCTTTCGGATTCATTTAACCCTGTTCCTGACCAGAGGTTTCAACCTGGCCCATCAGATTTTCAACTTTCTCCTTCTCGTAGCTGGCGTCCAGCTCCTTTAACCTGTTCAAATGCTCCTCAGCTGCCGAGTAGTTGCCCTGATTTATCCTTACCTCGGCGATGCCGAGCAGAGCTTCCTTACCAAGATCGGAGAGGTCGTCCTCACCGTTCTCCTCCTCGTCCGCCTTGAGCAGGTTCTGGTAGAAGTTAAGTCGCTGGACAGATGTACCTGCCAGCTCCAGCCCCTTCTGCAGGTAATCCTTGGCTTCACCGTACTCTGTCCTGCTCATGTAAACCTCTCCAAGTCCGGCATAAGCTTCGCGACGTTCGGTCTCGTCCTCGGACCGATCGAGAATCTCACGGTACTGCTCGATCGCCGAATCGTAGACGTGCTGATCCTGGTAGGCTTGAGCCAGCGTAAACCTGGTCTCCGTATCTCCCGGGTCCTCTTCCAGTATTTTCTTCGAGATTTCTCTCCTTAGCTCCTGAGCCTGGGTCCTCGCCAGTCCTTCCCGGTATTCTTCCAGCGCTCGCTCGGGCCTGCCGTCTTTCCGGTAATAGTCTCCTAACAGCTTATAGGCCTCGCCGCTGTAAGGATTCGTCGACAGCACCCTATCTATTTCCATCTTGGCGTCCTCGAGCTCTCCAACTTCAAGGTATACCTGGGCGAGCTTCAGAGAAGTATCCGAATCCGCCTGAATATCTAAGGCATCGTTGTAATATTCCATCGCCTTCTCGGACTTACCCTGCTCCCTGTAGAGGTCACCGAGTCCTTTAGTGGCAGTAAAGTTGTTCGATGACTCCTCTAACGCCCTCTCGTATGTACTGACGGCTTCTTCGTACCGTCCGGCCTGTCCGTAAGCATCGGCTAACTTGTTCAATATATTTACGTTCTCGCCGGATTTTTCCAGAGCCGTTTCGTACTGGCTAACTGCTTTTTCGTAGTTTTCAAGTTCTACGAGCATATCGCCGTAGTCCACGTACGCGGCCACGTAATCCGGATTCGAGTCTATGGCGCTTTCGAAACTCTCAACGGCCTGAGAATACATGCCGTTTTCCATCTGGTACCTTCCGAGGTAGTAATTGACTTCCGCGTTTTCCGGCGCGAGACCCTTTATCCGGTTGAGAAGGTCTCCGTCACTGCTTTCCGTCTGCCGGATGACTTCCAGGTAGTTCTCTACCGCCTTCTCCTCGTATTCGGCAATTTCATCCGAGGGCGCCTCTTTCTCCGGAGAAGACTCCCCCTGACTTTTCAGTCTGTTCACCTCTTCCTGGTACAATCTGCCTATGTAATAGGGAATATAGGGGTCCCTAACTTGAGTGTTGTCCTTCAAATCCTTGTAAGCTTCGAGGCCGGACTGAAAATCTTCTTGAGCTTCTCTATAAGCAGCTACCACGGGCAACCGGATGTCTATCTCTGCTTCGTCCTTCACTCCTTCGTACCATTCCTGATACTTCTCGTTTTCCTCCTGGCTGACGTAATCACTCTTGACCTGATCCTTAATTTCCTCGAAAGAGGGGACTTCCCTTTCCTGTTTCTCTTCGACCTTCAAGATCTGCCAGCCGTCAGATGTTTCCACGGGGCCACCGACTTCGCCGGCTTCCAGCGAAAAAGCAAGGTCCTCCACAGCCGCGGACTTTTCCCCTTTCTGGAACCAGCCCATGTCGGTATCGACCTCGTTCTCGTCCGCGTACTCCTGAAAGTACCCGGGGTCCTCATCTATTTTAGCTTTCACTTCTGCTGCCTTCTGTTCGGAATCAAATAAGAGGCGACTCGCTCTTACCTTTTCTGGGGATTCCACGTAATCATCGACGTTTTCGTCGTAATGAGTCCGAAGTTCCTCGTCCGTCGGATCTATTTCGCCTATGACCTGGTTCCTCAGCTCTTCCCTTCTAAGCTGGGTCCGTATATCGTCCTTCATGGTCGATTCGAACTCATCGTAAGTCCGGCCCTGGGCCGAGAGAGCGCTTTTAAGCTGGTCAAGCGTCCAGCCCTGCTGCTCCAGCAGGGAATCCAGCTGGTCGTTAAACTGACTGTTTACTTCCTGATCGCTCACCTCGATACCTCTTTCATCGGCTTCCTGGTCAATCAGGGCTCCCTCAATCAATGTATCCACGGCCTGAGATTTTATCCTCAACTCGTAGAGCTTCCCTTTCGCTCCCTCGAGCATGCTGGAAAAGTCCTGACCAAACTGGCTATAGAGGGACTCCTGTCTTTGCATCAGGTTGTCGTAAGCATTCTGAAATTCCGATTCCTTTATCTCGTCACCGTCAACCACTAAAGCAACGCTGGCCCCGGAACTCGCGTCCTCGGAAGAGGAACCTCCTCCAGGTTGCATGTACTGGAAAGCGGCCAGCCCTACCGACCCGAGGAAGAAACCAATGACCATGACCCAGATTATCGTCTTCTTGTGCCTGTCGAAAAACCTATTCACTTTCTCACCTCTTGAATTTTGTTTATATCCATCACGGAATAGTCAAAATATCTCTTACTCTTCTTCGTTCAAAAATTTCGATAATGTTTTGTATACGCTCAGTCCTCCGGAAAAGAGTCCCAGGACGAGAAAAATCAGCTTAAACAGCTTATCCGTTCCCACCTGGTTGTCCAGCCAGTAACCGATTCCCACGGATAAAAGGACGGAAAAGACGAAAGTAAACCCTATCTGGCTTACCTGACCGGCGGTTCTGAGGGCGGTCTTCCAGCCATCACCGTCGTCCTTACTTTCCATCAATAAAGGAGGGTTTAAATATCCAGGATATCCTCCCCGCCACTTTCCTCCTTCTGGTTCTCCTCCACGGCGTTACTATCTCCATCCTGCTCCTCCCTTTCATCAGAAACACCGTCCTTATCATTCCCTGCCGGCCTGAAAGGTAACCTTGTCCTCACTTCCATCCGCATAGCCGTCTTGTTTTCCTCGTCGATTTTCACGTCGACGAAAGAGGGCAAAAAGACCAGGTCGACTCCGCCGGGCGCCATGTAGCCTCTCGCTATAGTTATCGCTTTTACGGCCTGATTAACCGCTTTAGGCCCAATTGCCTGTAGCTCGGCTGTTCCTTCCTCCCGAATTGTATTGGCCAGTGCTCCCGCTGTAGCAGAGGGGTCGGACGTTGAAGAAACTTTGAGAATTTCAGCCAAGATCCCGCACCTCCTTCGAGTTTTTCGGTAACTCCTCCCGGAGATATTTAAATTTACGACGTCACTGTGCGGCCTCAACGAATTCCGCCTTACGGATTACGTTGATCTTTACCTCACCGGGGTAATCAAGGTCCCTCTCTATCTCCCTGGCTATGTCATAAGCCAGCTTGCTCGCTCTATTATCGCTAACTTCTTCCGGCGCTACTATAACCCGTATCTCTCTGCCTGCCTGAAAGGCATTTGCCTTGGTAACCCCGTCGAATGATCCAGCGATGTCTTCAAGGTTTTCCAGTCTCTCTATGTATTTCTCATAAGTTTCTCTTCGCGCCCCGGGCCTTGTCGCGGAAAGCGTATCCGCAGTCTGAACCAGAATCGGCAACAGAGATTCCGGCTCTTCGTCCTCGTGGTGAGCTGCAATCGCGTTGACTATGAGCTTCTCCTCACCGTAGCGCCGGGCAAGTTCCGCGCCTATTTCGGCATGCGTCCCCGTGACCTCGTGATCAACTGACTTACCGATGTCATGTAGGATCCCGGCTCTTCTGGCCGGCTTAGGGGATAGTCCAATCTCTTCGGCCAGCATCCCGGCTATGAAACTAACCTCCAGAGAGTGACGCATCAAATTCTGCCCGTAACTATTCCTAAACTTCAATTTACCCACCAGCGGGATAAGTTTCGGCGACAGGTCGACACCCGTATCGAGAGCCGCGTCCTTCCCGGCTTCCTTGATCCTTTCTACCATTCTTTCCCTGGCTTTTTCCACCTTTTCCTCGATCTGAACGGGGTGAATTCTTCCGTCCTTTACCAGGTCTTCCATGGCCAGCTTGGCTATCTCCCTGCGGACCGGATGAAACGAGGAAAGCACTA
Source organism: uncultured Thermotogae bacterium (assembly GCA_964638365.1). GTDB lineage: Bacteria > Bipolaricaulota > Bipolaricaulia > M55B111 > M55B111 > JAGXLP01. The sequence continues at coordinate 14,724 of CAZWZR010000002.1, forward strand.
CCATCTCGGGCGTATCGTCAACCATGACCTCTACACCGGTCAACGCTTCGAACGTCTTGATATTTCTCCCGTTACGACCGATCACCCTACCTTTGAAATCGTCCGATGGCAATGAAACGGAAGTAACGGTATTTCCCTCCGCCTGCTCCGCGGAGTACCTCTGCATTGCAGTCGCAAGTATCTTTCTCGACTTCTCTTCGGCCTTTTCCTCGGCTCGCTTTTCAGCTTCGCTAACTTTGCGGGCGTAGTGCCTTTCCGTCTCCTCTTCGATCCTCTCCATCAGCTCGTCCTTCGCTTCCTGGGAGCTCATTCCCGCGAGTTCTTCCAGGTATTCTTTTTCGTTTTCTATCAGCTTCTGGCCTTTTTTCTTTAACTCCTTCAACTCTTCCTGATCCTCTTTCAGCGAATCCTCTATTTTTTCCAGGTGGTTGCTTTTCTTGGACAGCCTATCGGCCTTCCGCATAATCCTCTTTTCCTTCTTATCTAAATCCTTCTCCCTGGCCTTAAATTTCTCTTCCAGTTCCTCCCTTTCCTCCTGGATTTTCTGCTGCCCTTCGAGTACTTTTTCCTTCTTTAAGTTCTCGCCGGTTTTTCTCGCCTGTTCTACTATATCCGCCGCTTCTTCCGCCTTGTCGGAAAGCTTCTTTTCGTGGTATTTTTTCCCAAGGTAGGCCCCGAGACCGAGCGAAATAACGGCCGCCAGAACCACCGTACCAATATATATCGCCAGCATTCTCTTCACACCTCACGGGTTCTTCAAAAGGGGTCAAGTTATTCATGTAGCCCTCTCCTTTCCGCGCCCCTCAAGTCAAGAAAAACTTGCCTGTATTCGTCAACCCAGGTAGGTAAATCCTGCATGACCAGTGTCCCGATAAGCCGGGGATTCTCCTCTGGATTATCCAGTGCTCCCTGGATTTCGTTGAGGAACATCCGGTTTTCGCTGATAAATTTCGAGAACGAGCGGCCTCCCAGAACGTTGGCTCCCTCGCTGGCGGAGACCAGTTCCTCCAGGGCCAGGTTCAACCAGTGGAATCCCTCGAGCAACTGCTCCACCTCTTCGTCATCGATCTCTGATAGTATATCTCCGTCTTCCGGATAGGATACTTCTTCGCTCCATTCCTCCAGGTCATCCAGATAGGACAATGCTTTAGCCACCAGCTCGTCGCTCAGAGCTTCGGTGGTTTCAGTAACGAGTTCGACCTCTTTCCCGGCCAGCTTCTGATCCAGTTCATCGTCTAGTTCGGTCTGTGTCAGGAATTCCCCGCTCAGCTTTATCCCCACGAGCCTCTCGTTTGTGGTGGATAATTTTTCTCTAACTTGATCAATCAGGGCGCTTATGGTCTTTTCTTCTCCGATTTCGATCTCTCTGTCGCCAAATTTAATGTCCATGGTAAGCCAATTTTATTCCTCATCTCGTTTGAATGCAAGATAGAGAGTAGCGGGCAGTACGGTTAGAGAGAGGACCATCGCAAAACCTATCCCAAGCAGCGAGGTCCCTCCAAGTATCCTTAAGCCAGGGGTCCTGGCGATGAAGAGGCTACCAAATACGACGATCGTGGTCAGCGATGTGGTGACGACGGCAAGCCCCGTATGGGAGAAAGCGGAGAGAATAGAACCCACCAGCCCATCTTCAGCTTCCTCCTCGCACCAGCGGTAGATGAGGTGAAGCCCGTCATCAACACCAATACCAATCAGCAAAGGAGAAATGATGATGTTGATAAAATTGAAGTTCATACCGAGTAATTTCATCCCACCCAGCATCCAGAGGTAACCGATAACGAGCGGTATGACGGCGAGTAGAGACAGCTTCAGGCTCGAAACCCCCAGGTAAAGTATCACACCTATCATCACGACGGCCAGCGAGGTAGAGACCACGAAATCGTGCCTTATATGGCCTTCGAGCTGGTACTGGATCAGGGGCAAACCGAAATAATCCTCGGAAAACCTGGATACGGAATCCACGAAAGTATTGAGGTTCTCCGATTCGTAAATTGATTTGTCCACGCCGGCAATCACCACGAACTCTCCTTTTTCGGTAGTGAAAGTTGAGCGCACTTCTTCTGGCAGTGCCTCGATAATTCCGCCTTCCCCGGAGAACAGGTCATTTAACGGCGCTACCTTTTTCTCCAGACCCTTTAAGCGGCTCTTAAGGGACTCCACGTCATCGATGAGAGGGTCTTCGTCGAGTCCATTGAGACGCTCCCTTATCTCAAGCAGCTGGTCCATCACTTCGTTGAGTTGAACCGTTACTTCGGAGCGACTGGACAAAGTTGAGGAAAGCTGAGCAGTCGACAGGTCCCCGATGAGTGATTCCAGCTGCTCGACCCTGGACTCCTTATTTATCAGAACTTCCTCCAACCCGGCAAGATTTCGCCTCAGATCCTTTATCTCGTCCGTCCTGACAGCTGAACCATCCACCTCGCCCAGGTCTTCCGGCAGGTAATCCTGGATTGAATTGATCGTACTTACCTGGCCCATCGACTTTAGCTCTTTTTCTATCTCCTTCATCTCCTCGAGGTCATCAGGGAAAAAGGCAAAAGAAGGCCCGATATTCATTTCCGACGAGCCGAACTTCTCCTGAATCCTTTCCTGGACACGAATACTCTCCACTTCCGTCGAGACGTTATTGTCGGAAAACTGGAAGTCAAGCTGGAGAGCGGCAAAGAGAGCAAACCCCGAGATCACTAAAGCTAAGACGATCAGCGGTCCCCTTAGATCGATCGCTCTATTCACTACCCGCTTTAATCCAGAACGGTAGTCGAAGAGTTCGACCGTTCTCCTTTTTCCCTTCCACCTCTGGTAGACTACTATCAGGGACGGCAACAGAAATATATAAACCAGGAAGGATATCATTATCCCGAGACTGGTGATAATACCCATCTCGACGAGGCCCTGAGACCTTGCGAATATGAGAGTAGTGAATACCGCCGAGGTGGTAAGTGCCGCTATAAAAGTTCCCTTGCCTTTGTTAAGTATTGTAGTTTTAATGGCTTTGCTAACAGGGATGCCTGCGAGTCTCTCCTCGCTGAAACGGAATAACAGGTGAATTCCGTAGTCTATCCCCAGTCCAAGCACGAGTGCCGGCAGAAAGGTAGTCAGTAGGTTGAAACCGCCAACCGAAAACTTCGCCCAGCTCAGCGTCAGCAAAACCGCTACCACCAGCGGAAGGGCGACAAGCGCTGAATAGAAAAGGGATCCCAGGGCAAAGAAAAAGGCAACCATGACAGCAAGAGAGGAGACTATCGTGGTATTGAGCATGTCGCTTCTGAGTGCGGTATTACGCTGGGAGTTGGTAACGAAGGAACCGGTCAGTTCTATCCCGTAGTTACCCGATTCGAATACCTCGCTCCCCCTCGCTTCTCTAATCGCCCTTTCCGCCGACTCCGTAAGCTTATTACTGAATTCTATATCGTGCGATTCCGCGTTCCTGGGTCGCGCCTGGACCAGCAGGGTGGAACCATCGGGCGAGAGGTACTCACCCCCCAGTTTTTCTGCTCTCGCAGTCCTAACCTGACGAAGTTGATCCTCCAGAGCTTTCAGCCGATCATCCCACTCCCCCAACTTTTCACTCGACTTCAGACCGGCGAGAACGAAGCGGTTCCTTTTCTCAACGCGGGAAAGCAATCGCCCCATACGGTCCTCGGTTAGATCGTCTTCCGACTGGAGTTCTTCGTATTCCGTAAGCAGGTCCTCGTAGAAATCGCCGGACTCCAGCCCACCGTCAGGAGAGGGAAATTCCGAGGAAAACGCGGTCAGGTCATCTTCCAGAGACTCGATTCGATTGAAGGTTTCTTCGTTTAAGGAGTAGAGAAACTCATACTCCTCCCTCCCCATTACTTCGCCCCGGTAGCTTACCGATTCGATCTCCGGAATCTCCGCCAGGAGGGGGCTAATTACCTCCGCAAGTTCGTATAGCCTTTCCTTCCGCTCCTCCTGACTGAGCTCTTCAGCGTCCTGAAGGGAAAGGGCTATGGTAAGGTTCTGTGTATTATTTATCGTCTGCTGCCGCTCCCGGTACTCGTTCAGAAGTGGGTCGTTCTGGGGAAGCAGGTCCAGAAGAGAACTTCTAATCGGGAATGGAAAGAGATAAAAAAGGGAAAGGACGACTAAAATTAAAAATAAACCAATTACCCAGTACGCTCTGTAGCGTACCAGACGATAAACACGATTCAGTAGTTTATCCAGCATCCAGTATAAGGCCCGGGGCTACCCTGCCCACCTCTGATTCACGAATGAAGAAATGCACTCGGTTAAAAGTTACGTCCTCCAGTGCTCAGCCCCCGATTAGTCGGAGCCAGGACTCCTCACATCTATGTCACAGCCGACCAGATCCACCGTCAGCCTAACGTTTTGTCCGTTTTGACCGATAGCGTAGGCCAGGTCGTCCTTAGGAACGATAACGCGGGCGATTTCCTCGCCCTGCTCGTTCTCCTGAAAGTCTATCGAAAGGACGCTCGCCGGCTCCAGGCTGTTTTTGATAAGCCTCTCCCTGTCGTCACTCCAGTGAATGACGTCTATCTTCTCACCGTTGAGCTCATCGGTAATCTCCTTCACCCGCGAACCCCCGGCACCGACGCAGGTCCCGACCGGGTCAATTTGATCGTCTAGTGACTTTACTGCTACTTTGCTTCGTTTTCCCGGTTCCCTGGCTATTTCAACTATCTCAAGCAGCTCGTCCTCGATCTCCGGTATTTCTATCTCCATCAGCTTGGCAACGAATTCCTTCTTCGTTCTCGATACCCGAATTTCCAGCCCTCCCGGCTTCTTATCGACGTAGTAGAGGTAGGCCCTCAGACTATCACCCTGTTCGTACCTCTCACCGGGTATCCTCTCCGAACCGGGAAGCAACCCCTCAACCTCCCCGAGGTTCAGCCAGACGTCGCTCCCCTCAAATCGGTGAATGGATCCGTTTACTACCTCTCCTTTCCGCTTCTCGTAGGACTCGTAAACGAGTTCGTTCTGTTTCTCCCGTATCAGCTGCCTGATTACGTCCTCGGCTTTCTTGGAGGCAATCCTGCCGAATTGACCCAGTTGAATTTGCTCTCCCTCGATGAATATATCCCCGGAATTCTGATCGATATTGACGTCTACATCCCGGTTCGTATCGTACTGTTCCTTGTACGCTGCCTTAAGTCCCTGCTCGACCATTTCGTATAACTCGTCCCTCTCTATTCCCTTATCCTTAGCCATATCCTCAAGCGCTTCGATAAACTCTATGTTCATTAGCTACCCCTCTTGGGTCAATCCACCTCTTCATCCTTGATTTTTGTCGTGGCCTTTGCCACGTTGCTCATCGGAATCTCTAAATCTTCACCTTCGTATTCCAGCTGGAGCTCTTCCCCTTCCCCGTCGTATTCTCGCAGAATTCCAGTTAGCTCCTTAGTACCTCTTATCTTTCCGTAAGTCTTGATCTCCACAGTGCTATCCACGGCGTCCTTGAAATGGCGCGATTCTATCAGCGGTCGTTCCAGCCCCGGTGAAGAGACCTGCAGCTCGTATTTCCTGTCGATCAGACCCGAGCCATCCAATCCGGAGGAGATCCGCCGGCTCGCATCGGCACAATCGGCAGTAGTGACGGGACCACTCTTATCTATCAGTACCTCCAGGACCCATTTCGAGCCCCGTTTCTCCCACCGAAGGAGGTATAACTCCTCTTCTTTATCCCCCAGAGCCTGACTCACTGTATTTTCCAGCCTTTCTTTTTTCTTGCTCATAACCTGCAGGCTATTATATCAGAATGCCGGTAGCAACTCAACTTTAACGGAAATCACCCTGGGATCGTAGACGTTACTCCACCGGTTTCAGTCATATTTCCACAATGGGGCTCGCTGGCTTCAAAACGATTAGACCTCACATAGGTTGATTTTCGAATCGCGAGGAAAGACCATTACTCTGTTATGTCTATATCCAGAGAATTCGTCGTCCGGAAAGAGGAGAAAGGGGAAAGAATCGACAAGCTCCTGGCGGAGCTCCTCGCGGACCTGTCGCGGAGTAAATGGCAGGAGCTAATCCGGGGAGGCCATGTCAGAGTTGCCGGAGCGACGAAAAAACCGAGCTACCAGGTAAAACCCGGAGACGGGATCGAGATAGAAATACCGGAAAGCGCCGACTCCGACGAGCTGGTAGCTCAGGATCTACCACTGGACGTAGTTTACGAGGACGAAACTCTCCTTGGGGTAAACAAACCCAGCCCGATGGTCGTTCATCCGGGACCCGGGCACGAAAAAGGAACCCTGGCGAACGCCTTGATAAATCGTTATCCCGAATTACCCGAGCTTCCGAAAACGAATCGTCCGGGAATAGTTCACCGTCTCGATAAGGATACGAGCGGCGTCCTTGCAGTTGCCCGGTCCGAAACCGCCTTCAGGAAGCTGAAAGCGCAGTTCAAGGAGAGAGAGGTCGGAAAAGTATACCTTGCCCTGGTGGCCGGAAACTTCAAGGAAGAAGCCGGCATGATCGACGCGCCGGTCGGCAGGAGCTCAAAGGACAAGACGAAAATGACCGTCAAGCTAGGAGGCAAGGAAGCCCAAACCAGGTTCAGGGTTCTCAAGGAATACGAGGACTCCAGCCTGTTAGAAGTCCGCCCCCAAACCGGCAGAACTCATCAGATCAGAGTCCACATGGTCTATATCGACCACCGCATAATCGGCGATAGTTACTACGGCGGGAGAGAGGGCGAGAGGTTGATGCTCCATTCCCGGAGTTTGACCGTAAGGCACCCGGAAAACGGCGAGAACCTTACGTTAACGGCTCCGCTACCGGAGGAGTTTGCGAAACTGACCCGCGGAGAGGCAGAGGGGAACCAATAGGCCACTGGTTCGGAACTTAAACCTCGGGCGAACCTTACTGATTACTGCGGGTCCAGGAGCCCTGCCTGCGAGTCCCCATCGTAAAATAAACCACCGCGGAAGCATAAGAAGTCGCTATCCCGAGGTAAATGAAGTAGAGTGCGTAAGGCAGGTTGAAGAAAACCGCGATCAACCCGAGCGTTATGAGGGCGGAGCTCGACTTGCCCCAGGCATTGGCGGAGATAACTTCTCCTGCCTGAGTGTAAAGAACCCCACCACCAACTATCAGCGCGGAATAGGGTACCAAAAGCAGGAAGAAGGCAATAACGGGAATTTCACCGACCCAGGTATAGAAACCGAAAAGCGAAAGGAAAAGGGCCTTGTCCGCGACGGGGTCGAGCACCTCTCCCAGAACGGTAGTCTGACCGAAATTTCGGGCAATCAAACCGTCGATGAGATCGCTGACAAGGGCCAGACCCAGCAGGATGAGTGCCAGTGTGGTCTTCCCGGAGGCCAGGGCGTAGATGATAAAGGGAAGAACGATCAGTCTGATCGAAGTAATCAAGTTGGCTATATTCATCAGGGGGAATAATAACTACCCGCCCAGGGCTTTGCAAACCTTTGTCATATTTGCTCGACGCGCCCGGTTCACTTAAGATTAAGTTTACAAAAATCCCCGGAGGTAATTTGGATGATACTGAACGACGAGGAAATCGCGGAGGTACAGCCCGTAACACCGTTCGAAGAAGATTTACAGGACGACGGGAGGATTAGTTACGGCCTTGGTGCTTTCGGATACGACATAAGAATAGACGATGAGTTCAGGATTTTTACGGACGTTCATTCAACCGAGATCGACCCCAAGAACTTCGACGAGGAGGCTTTCGTGCGGGTCAGGGATGAAAGCTGTCTAATCCCACCGAACTCGTTTTGCCTCGGCAAATCGCTGGAGAAATTCGAAATGCCAGACGACCTCTTCGGACTGGTAGTCGGTAAGAGCACCTACGCACGTTGTGGGATAATCGTGAACATGACTCCGATCGAGCCCGGCTGGACCGGTTATCTGACGATCGAAATATCCAATACCACTCCCCTGCCGGCGAGGATCTACGCGGACGAAGGTATCGCCCAGGTCGTCTTCTTTCGGGGAGAACGCCCCCGCGTGACTTACGGGGATCGGAACGGTAAGTACCAGGACCAGGAAGGAATAGAGGTGGCAAAGATATGAAAACACGGTTGATCAACGTAACGGAAGATCCGGAAACGAGTATCGCACGTGCGGCAAGGATATCGCACCAGACCTCCGGAGCCGAGGGTGATTACTCACAGGAGGAGGACAGGGAATTAATTAGGAAACTCAGACAACGGGGCCACTGGTCTCCCTTCGAGTTCGCGAGCGCAACTTTCTACATCGAGGGAGTCAGCAGGAGCTGCCTGGCCCAGCTTACCAGACACAGGCTGGCCAGCTTCATGGTTAGATCGATGCGCTACGTGAAACAGCAACCCGAGGAAGTCGTTGTGCCCGAATCCGTAGAGAATGCAGGGCTTACCGAAGAATACAGGGAAAAATTCGAGGAGCTGTACGAGCTCTACCAGAAGTCCATAGAGGCAGGAGTTCCCAAGGAAGACGCCAGGTTTCTCCTGCCGATAGGGAGCAAGACCTCTCTTTACCTGAAGGCGAATTTCAGGGAGTTCCGCCATATCATAGATCTGCGGGGCTCGAAAGAGGCCCAGTGGGAAATACGGGAGCTGGCCCAGAGGTTCCACGGGGAACTGGAGAAAATCGCACCCACCGTATTCGAAGACCTGGATACTAACGCCGACTGAGCCCGACGGATAGATTGCAAACTCTCCACGTATCCGTTATAAAGGCTATTGCAGGAGGCAAATGTGAAAAAGCTACATATTAGCGACGATCTGGACTTCAAACTGGATGAGATCATCGGCAAGTGCATTGGAATACTCGGGATCAGGGGTTCCGGTAAGTCCAACACAGCCGGTGTCATCTTTGAAGAACTGCTCAAACACAATTACCCCCTCACGGTGGTTGATATCGACGGGGAGTACTTCGGGTTGAAGGAGGAATACGAGCTCCTCGTCATCGGTGAGGGGAAGAACGTCGATATCAACATCGAACCCGAAGACGCCCCCCAGGTCGCCGAGATAAGTCTAAAGGAAAGTATCCCGGTCATACTCGACCTCAGCGGCTACCTCAAGGAAGATCAGCACGAGATGCTGAAGCACTACTTTACGGCCCTGTGGAACTGGGCGGGCAAACTCCGGAAACCTTACATGATCGGGATCGAGGAATCTCATGAATTCATCCCTCAGGGCAAGAAAAACGAACTCAAGGAGATAATTACCCGGTTATCCCTGCGTGGTCGAAAGCGGGGTCTCGGCGCGGTCATCATCTCACAGAGAAGTGCCAAGGTCGAGAAGGACGTCCTGACCCAGGCCGGAATGCTCTTTTTGCACCGCGTCGTCCACGAGGCCGACATGAAGGTCTACAATGACCTCCTGCCGTGGAAGAAGGGCAAGGTAAGGGACAAGGTAAATAAGCTGGAGACGGGTGATTGTATCTACCTGGACGAAAAGGAGACCAAGGAGATTTACGTCCGGGAACGTTCGACCTTCCACGCCGGCTTTACTCCATCTCTGGATACTGTGGAAACCCCTCAGCTAAAACAGGTCGGGGAAAGCATAATAGACGCCATCGAGGAGGCAAAGAAGCAGGGGAAACGAAAGAAAAGCCGGGTGGACCAGCTGGAGGAACAGGTCGAGGAGCTGCAGGCAGAACTGGAGGAAAAAACCGAAAAGGTAAAAGAATTAAAGAGAACGGCAGAAACTCTCGGTTACATCGAGGTCGACGCCGAGACTCCCGAACTTCCAGAAGTCCATAACGTATCAAAGGCAGTGATCGAATCCCTGGAAATCGCCGACGTGATAAAAGATGGAGAAAAAGAAGAGGCATTACAGACGATAGCAGACACCCTGGCGGAAAATACTAACGAGGGTGCCGGTAGAGGAGGTGAAGAGGAAAATATCGACAAAGTGGAAAGAAATATTCCCGACTTCGCCGAACTCGGTAAAGAGGAAGAAGGGGAATCCGAGATTGAAGAACCGGGGGAAAGTGAACAGAAGGAGGAACCGCGGGCTTCGACCTTCGGAGTTCCATACGAGAGGGACGAGGAAAAGGAGAAATCGCAACAGATGGGTCCCACCAAAGAGGAGTTCTCGAAGTTGCCGGAGGCCATAAGGCAGGAGACAAACTACGTTATAGGTAAAACCCAGCGGTTCAGCAGTCTCGAGAGGAAGATACTTGCCTTCCTCGTCAGCCATAGACCCCACTCCTACAGCGTCGATCAGATCAGCGCCTGGTTGAAGAAACCTAATGGACTTTTACTTTCAAAACGTCCCACCAACCTGCTCGACCTCGGTTTGATCGTCAGGGAAAACAGGTCGACCGGTCTCCACTACCGCGCCAACCTGAAGGGTTTCGTCGAGAAGGAATTTTCGATTTACGAACCCGACCTGGGACCACGAGAAAGACATATCGTCATTGACAAACTCAAGTCGGAATTTACCAGGCCATTGAGATCAGGTGGGAAGGAGAGAAAGGAGAAATCGCAGAGTATAAAGTTAACGGACCAGCCAAGCGGAAAGTTCAGGGATGGAAACCTCTATGAGAGGAGAGGTTCGTCCTAGCCGACTTTCGGAATAGGAGGGTTGGATCCGATTTTACCTGTAAAAGCCTGTTACTGGTAAAAAAGGACTATAAATTTATCCAGAAACTTGAGAACTACCCGATAAGCCCGTAGAATTGGGATTTGTAATGGTATAGATGGTAAAGAGATTGGAAGAATTTTCATCTTCCAGTAAATCAATTTTTATTCACTTTAAAAGGAGGTTTTTCGATGAACAAAGGCGAATTGGTCGACAGTATCTACCGGAATTCCGATTGCACGAAGCAGGAGTGTCGCGATCTGGTGAATCAGGTAGTTGACGTCATCACGGACGAGGTAGCGAAAGGCGAGGCAGTAAGGCTGGTAAACTTCGGAACCTTTAAACCCAATCCAAGAAAATCTACGGTAAAGAGACATCCCCAGACGGGAGAGAAAATAGACGTACCCAGCAAGGTTACTCCCAAGTTCTCACCCGGCAAGGGCTTCAGCGAGAAAGTTCAGGAAAACTTAGAGGCAACGGACGACGGAGAATCCTTTAAGGAGAAGTAAAAACCCACCGGAGCAACCGTTTACCCTACATATCGTTAGTTTGATCCCACTTTAAAGGTTTAAGGTTTCCTATGAGAGGGATAAGCAAGAGATGCCAGCACTGGATGAGCTTCTAAGCAGGACTGAAGAGGTAAAGAAAAAATCCAGAGAAGAACTGGAAGAGGCCGAGTCGCTTCAGGAGTGTGAAGAGGTCCGGGTAAAGTACCTGGGACGAAGCGGGGAAGTTCAGGACCTATTCGAGCAACTGGGGGAACTGGCCGACGAGGACAAGGCGGAGGCCGGAAAGGCCATAAACCAGTTAAAGTCCTCGCTGGAAGAAGAGATAGAAAGCAAGAAGGAAAAGTTCGAGCAGCTAAAAAAGGAAAAACAGTTACAAGAAGAAAGCCTCGACGTTACCCTCCCCGGAAGAAGGCGGGGGGTAGGGAAGAGGCACGTGCTAACTCAGGTTAGCAACGAACTAACCGGTATCTTCCAGCGGATGGGTTTTTCCCTGGCCCTTGGCCCCGAGATCGAGTCCGACTACTACAACTTCGAAGCTTTAAACATCCCGGAACTCCACCCGGCACGGGACGAATGGGATTCGCTTTACGTGGACGATAACCACCTCCTTAGAACTCATACCTCTCCCGTACAAATCAGGGAGATGGAGAAACAGGACCCACCGGTAAAGATAATCTGTCCAGGTAAGTGCTATCGGAGGGACACTCCTGACGCGACTCATTACCCGGTCTTTCATCAGGTCGAGCTCCTCTGGGTTGACGACGAACTCACGTTCGCCAACCTGAAATACATTATCAGGACCTTCGTCGAGGAGTTCTTCGGCACCGAGTTCTCAATGCGGTTCAGGGCGGACTACTTCCCGTTTACCGAACCGAGCGCCGAGGTCGATATTCGCCCGCCCGACGGAGATGACTGGATGGAAATAATGGGATCGGGAATGGTGGATCCAAGCGTTCTCAAAGCCGTGGATTACGACCCGGAACGGTATCAGGGGTTTGCGCTCGGTCTGGGTGTAGATAGGATGGCCATGCTGAAGTACGGAATAGACGACATCAGGCACTTCTACAGGAACGACTTAAGGTTTCTGGAGCAATTCTAAGCTAGGCGCGCCTCGCAAGCAGTCTTTAACCTGAGAGTCGGTTCAACTCGTCCTCCCCCAACATGGGGGAGGAATAATTTCATGACAACTCACACCGGATATTCTCCCGCAACCCATAAGCAGGTAACGCTTAATTCTTCACCACCACAAACCTTTGATAGGGACCGAACTCCAGGAAACCAGAACCCAATTTATTCCACCGTCACGCTCTTTGCCAGGTTTCTGGGCTGGTCCACGTCCGTTCCCCTGAGAACGCCTATATGATAGGCAAGCAGTTGCAGCGGTACCGTAAATATCATCGGGGTCAGGAACTTGTCCGTATCCGGGAGGGATATCAACTCGTCCGCTATTTCCTCCGATTCATCAGTCATCTCGTCGGTAAGGACTATTACCTTCCCCTTCCTGGCCCGAACTTCTTCGATGTTAGAATAGACCTTGTCGTAAACAGAGTTCTTGGTAATCAACGCCACAACGGGCATGTCCTCGTCTATCAAAGCTATTGGGCCGTGTTTCATCTCCCCGGCCGGGTAACCCTCTGCATGGATGTAGGAGATCTCTTTCAGTTTCAGAGCACCTTCCATGGCAATCGGATAGAGCACATCTCGACCGAGAAAGAGAAAGTCCTCCTTCTCATAGAACTTCTCCGCGAGTTCCTCAATTCGGCCCTCCCCCTCCAGCTGTTTCTCGAGCAACGCCGGTGCCTTATTCAGGTTTTCGGCGACTCTCCTGGCTCTTTTTTCGCTGACTGCTCCTTTCAACCGGGCTAACTCTAAACCCAGCAGGGTCAGGGCAGCCAGCTGCGACGTGAAGGCCTTCGTCGAGGCAACGCCGATCTCCGGTCCGGCGTGGGTATACAGGACCGCGTCGGAACGCCTGGTCACCGTCGAGCCCAGCACGTTGACGACGGAAACTATAGTCGCCCCCTTGTCCCTGGCCTTCTCCAATCCGGCCAGCGTATCAGCAGTCTCCCCGGATTGAGAGATTCCAACTACCAGAGAGTCATCGTCCAGCGGCGGGTTCCGGTAACGAAACTCGGAACCAAGCTCGACTTCTATCGGAATATTCAAAAATTCTTCCCAGACGTATTTAGCAACCTGGCCGGCGTAAGCCGACGTACCGCAGGCAACTATAAATACCTTGTCCTTGCTTATCAGGTCACCTTCGTCGAGCCCCCCTTCATCCATCCGCAGGCCACCGTCCGAGAAATCCCTTCCCCGGATCGTATCCCCCACGGCCTCCGGCTGCTCGTGTATCTCCTTCAGCATGAAGTGTTTGTAACCTTCCTTGCGCGCGGCTACCGGATCCCAGTCTACCTCCCGTGTTTCGGCTTCGGACGGGTTTCCATCTAAATCCGTTATTTCTATACCCGATTCGGTCAGTGATACCACCTGATCGTCTTCGAGGTAAGTGATCTCGTTAGTGTAATCCAGCATCGCCGGAACGTCGGACGCGATTAGTTTCTCTTTTTCCGTGGAACCGACGACTAGAGGGCTACCGCGACGGGCAGCAACTATCTTTTCCGGTGAGTTCTTACTCAATACGGCAATTGCAAACGTACCTTCGACGCGGCTGAGGGCGGATCTTACCCTTTCTTCGAGTGATCCCTGCCCCTCCTCGATCAGGTGTATCAGGACCTCCGAATCCGTCTTAGAGCTGAACTCGTGGCCATTCGACTCCAGTTCCGACCTCAGCTCTCGATGGTTCTCGATAATTCCATTGTGTACCAGGCTATAATCGTCGCCGCAGCCCTGGTGAGGATGAGCATTGGCATCGTTCGGCTCCCCGTGGGTCGCCCATCTGGTGTGACCGATTCCGACGTTTCCCGGCCTTGGATTATCGACCAGCGCGTCTTCCAGTTCGGCTATCTTCCCGGCCATCTTCTCTATTCTCAACCCGTCATCACCGATTACCGCCACTCCGGCTGAATCATAACCCCGGTACTCGAGTTTCTTGAGCCCGCTGATGAGAACCGGTTGCGCCTCTCTTTCCCCTCTATATCCGATTATTCCGCACATACTTGCCTCCTTTTAGAGTTTTCATCAGTCCTCGATTACCTCCGCGTCCTCCGGTAGTTCCGTAACTTCTTCCAGGTTCAGGTCCTGGTTGACAACCACTTTTTCAACAGACGTGTAAACGGTCTCGCGGTCCCCCTCGTCAAAGTAGGTAATTAGTTCCCGGGGAAGGAGATCGCCGGGATCGAACTGGATAACCTGTCGGGAAAACTCGTAGTCTTTCGTCTCTGGAGTTATCTCAACCACGTATTCCCCAAAAAGATTCCCAGATTCGAAGGAATAACCGGATCGCGGAGGAGAACCCAGTCCGGTTAAGGCAGAACCGGGTAATCCTCCGGATAAACCATCAGAAGCCCGATCATAGTAGCTGAAATCGGGCAGATCGAGCTCGACGGGCGTACCGATCAACTTTACTTCTAGGTCATCGGAGCGAACGAGCTCAAGCAGGTATTTCGGCGTCAAACTGGCCGCCTCTACCGGGAGGTCAGCCCCACCAAGGTCCTTCTTCACTATTAGATTTCTCCCGGGCATGTACTGATAGAGAAAGTCGTCCTCCAGCAAAAAGAACTGCCCCTTCATCTGATCCGGCGATAGGTACTCTACCCGGAGTCGCCTCGGTTCCGTGACTGCCAGAACCCGTATGGAAACAGGCGGCTCCAGCCCGGACAGGCTCAAATCGGCGGTAAAGTTGGTTATCCCCCTGTATTCTTCCTCCAGCCTGGAGATGAACTCTTCAGTTGAACTTATTACCTCACTCGTAGTCGCGGAATCCCCGGCAATCCCGAGCGATAGCAAGGAAACCAGTATAACAATCAACAAAGAGGCGATGACTCGTCTCATATCTCGTTCAAACCGAATATTAGCTTTCTCGGGTTCATATCAATTGTAAATTATAGCTCTGGTAACTCCCAGCACAACAATTAAGTAGACAAAAGGGAGAGATTGACCTCTATCATTTCTAGCGTTTCACCAGACCAAACTGATCCCGGTTATCCTTCAATAGTCGGACCCCGAGAAGTCTTAGAGGGAATTTCTCCATGGTGGAGCGAGGGCCGAGCTAACGTATAATTGTAACCGTTGAATGGACAGGGCCAGGATAACTTCAAAATTTCGCTACTTATCTGAGACCCTTATTTGTACTGCAAAAAGCCGCTGAGGAACACGTTGAGGGAGGCAAACCAGTTCCGTTAGAATTTGTTAGGATAATCACAAGATGGTTCATTGCACCAGCTGCCGGATTCATTTTTAGCTACCGAGAACAAAAGGAGGAAAAAATATGATTGACCCAACTTCTCAGTTCAGGACTATGGAGGACGTTTCTCTCGAGGGTAAGGACGTGCTGGTCCGCGTGGACTTCAACGTCCCGCTCGAAGACGGAGAAGTGGCCGACGCCAACAGGATCGAAAGCGCCCTTCCGACGATTAACTACCTGACGGACGCCGACGCCAAGGTCATTCTGATGAGCCACCTGGGCAGACCGGGAGGCGAAGTGGACGAGGACTTCCGTCTGGATCCAGTGGGAGAGAAGCTATCCGAACTCGTCGATACCGAGGTAAAGAAACTCGATGACTGCATCGGACCCGAGGTAAAAGGGGAAATCGAATCGCTGGAACCGGGAAACATAATACTGCTGGAAAACACGCGCTTCTACTCCGGAGAAAAGGCAAACGACGACGAGTTTGCCGAGAGCCTGAGCGAACTGGCTGATATCTTCGTCAGCGACGCTTTCGGCATGGTACACAGGAAGCACGTCTCCAATTACGGCGTTGCGACCAAGCTGCCGGCCGCGGCAGGTAAGTTGATCCTCAAGGAAGTTGAAGGCCTGACGGAAGCCGTGGAGAACCCGGATCACCCGTTTGTGGCCATAATCGGTGGTAAGAAGGCCTCGAGCAAAATCGGCGCACTCTGGGACATGAAGGAAAGAGTTGACAAGTTCCTGATCGGAGGCGCTCTTGCCTTCACCTTTCTGCACGCCCAGGGCCACATGGTCGGCGATTCGCTCGTCGAGGAATCAATGGTGGACGAGGTCAGGGACTTTCTGGAGGAAGTAAAAGACGACCGTAACACCGAGGTTCTCCTGCCCGAAGACGCAAAGGTATCCGAGGAATTTAGCGAAAAGGGAGAGGTTAAAACCGTCGATGCCACGAAGATTCCACCTGGCTGGATGGGAATAGATATCGGTCCCGCTACTATCAGAAAATACAGCGCGGAGATAGAGGACGCGGAGACGCTAGTCTGGGCCGGTCCACTAGGCGGCTTCGAACTGGAACCCTTCCAGGCCGGAACCAAGGAAGTGGCGGAAGCAGTAGCAGACGGATCCGGCTACCGGATAATCGGAGGCGGAGAAACAGGTGCAGCAATCAAGGAATTTGGCTTTGCCGACGAGATGGATCACGTCTCAACCGGTGGCGGAGCCTGCCTGGGTTTCCTGCGAGGAAAAGAACTGCCGGCACTGGAAGTTCTCAAGGTCAAAGAATAACTGATCTCAGAATTAAAAAGGGCATGGGATTTTACCCATGCCCTTTTCGTTTCCTCCAGATCATATTCGCTCTTCCCTCGAATTTCTAACCTTAACCAGTCTTCTGGTATTACGTCTTTGGTACTGAGCGTTAAACAAAAACAAAACATACTCATGGGGTTTCTTATTTAATAATCATCACCCCCACCTTACTCCTCCCGTAATTCTAGGTACTGGGTACTAGGTATTTGGTATTAGTGGAAAGACATCTATGAGTTATCCTTCTCAAGCTTCACCCCCACCTTAATCCTCCCCCATCAAGGGGGAGGAAAATCCATATATTTTGAACTTAATTTTTCACCATTATAAACGTGTCATAATTTTTTGGTGTCATAACTTCCAGCTAACCAAATCATAGGGTAAGAAAATATTTAATTAGACGATAGCCGATGCTTTCAAGCCTCGGTGACGAGAAATGTGAAAACCTCGACGAATTTTATTCGGTAAGACATTGGTGCCCGGGGGTTAAACCTAAAATAACCCGGTAAATCCTGGCAATTCTACCCACCATCACAGCGGGGCTGGAAAGCCCCGCCTATCGAATAATTGTGGCTTTGAAAGAATTGAGTTGATATCAATGATACGTTATTAGGTGTTCCTTTCCCCCCTCAGTGGGGGAAAGAAAGAATGGGGGGGTGTACCAGATCTAGACCTTCTCGATCAGAATGGAGGCGTTCTGGCCGCCGAAGCCGAACGAATTGGATAGTGCGGTTTCAATGTCCTCTTTCCTGCCCTCGTTCGGCACGTAATCCAGGTCGCATTCCTCGTCAGGGTTTTCGTAGTTGATCGTCGGAGGTACGTAGCCTTCTTTCAGCGACAAGCTGGTAAGAGCCGTCTCCACGGTTCCGGCAGCTCCCACCAGGTGGCCAAACTGAGATTTATTGGAGGAAACCGGTACGTCATAGGCCCCGTTTCCGAGGAGGGACTTTATCGCCCTCGTTTCCATCTTATCGTTCAGGCTGGTGCTCGTACCGTGGGCATTTACGTAATCCACCTCTTCCGGCTCGACTCCTCCGTCCTGAAGGGCACGTTCCATCGCTTCCATCGCCCCGGCTCCATCTTCCCGCGGAGCAGTAACGTGATGGGCATCCGCCGTCTTTCCGACGCCCCTTATCCGGGAATAGGGCTCAACACCCCTTTCCTTAACGCTTTCCTCCCTTTCCAGAACGAGAAAACCGCCTCCCTCCCCCATGACGAAACCGTCCCTCTCGGCGTCGAAAGGCC
>CAZWZR010000003.1:0-19668 GCA_964638365.1 uncultured Thermotogae bacterium
ACTACTTCGTCATGTTGCGCTAGAAAATATAGTGGGTTGTGGGGGGATTTTCAAGAGCACATACCTTTAATTGTGTCCGTATTTAAAATTCGGCGAAGAAATACATACATAATTGAAGGCTCCAGATGCCTGAGCTATAATTCATCCAGATTTACTTTTACTGACGGTGGAAAACTTACGAGGAACGTGATTATGAAATTAACCAGGCGTAACTTCATCAAGCTTGCGGGGACGGCTGCTTTAGCAACTACTTCCGGAAATTTTGCCTTTTCTCAGCCGAAAAATGGAGAAATGGACGAACTAAGAATTGCCTATCCGCCTACAATGGCAGCATTACCACTGGTCAAAGGAACCCAGGAAACTTTCTTCCTGGAGGACAACGGGAAAAGCGCTTTCGCGGAAAACGGTCTGGAAATTTCCCTTCTTACCTCCAATAGTCCCAGTGACGCAGCCAGGTTGGTCAGCGGAGGGAAAGCCAACTGCAGCATCACCGATCTCGCCAGCGCTATTTACGGCGTTCACGGGACCGGCAACCTCAAGGTGGTATCATCCGCATTCGATCCCAATCAGATGAAAAGGTATTCGGGACTGCTCACAAGCAATCTTTATGAAATTAACTCTATAGAGGATCTCACTCAGGAATGGTTGGGGGGATCGAGTAAAAAATCGATCGTACTTTCCAAACGCCGGGATGAGCATTATTCAACCGACGAACTGATTGAATCACGAGGAATCAAGGTAAACGATTCCTCCTACTACATAGATGGCGAGGACCTGATATCCCGAATGAGTGGTTTGCTTAATGGCAATTATATTTCCGCAGTTCTACCCGAACCCTTGCTCACTCTTGCAGTGGAAAATCCGGAGTTTGAGGGCTACCAAGCCAACTTACTAGAAACTTATACAGGAGTTGAAATACCCCCATTCGTGTTAGTGTTCAACCAAAAATTCCTCAAGGAATCTCCGGACAAGGTTGAGAGGTTTTACAAAAGCTGGAACAGAGCAATAGAAGAAACAAACAAGAGCAATAACCTCCAACTGCTTGGCCTCACTACGGAAATCATCACGGGGACGTTTCCCAGCCTGAAAAATGCAGTTGAGGAAACCGAGTTTACCGAGGAATTTGCAAACCTGTTCGAGGTTCCCGAGTTCTCCCGTCCGGAACGGCTTGATAAAACGATATACGACTCCGTAATGAAATGGACGATCGAGAAAGGGTACTTACCCCAGGAAGTTTCCTACGACCGCGTCTTCGATAGCTCTTTACCGGTTCTTTCCGGGGAGAAAAATGATTAGCGTTTCCAATCTGGACGTATCCTACGAAAGTGAAGGAGGCAACGAAAAGATCATCTCTAATCTGAATCTTACCGTGAGCATGAACGAGAGCCTGGGAATAATCGGTCCAAACGGCTGCGGCAAAACTACTCTTCTTCACACTCTGGCAGGACTGCACGATAACTATACCGGCCAGTTGAAGATGGACGTTGCCCCGGAGAAAGTGGCTCTTATACTTCAGGATATCGGACTGCTTCCCTGGAAAACCGTTCGGGAGAACGCCAGCCTGGGACTCGACCTCGGACAAAGTGGGGATCATTCCAACGTCGACGAATTACTGCATGAGCTTGACCTGTTCGAATACCGTGACGGTTTTCCCTCCCAGCTATCCGGCGGGCAGAAGCGAAAACTGGGCCTTGCCAGGGCTCTTGCCGTTGACCCAAAGGTCATGCTGATGGACGAACCACTTGTGTCTCTGGACGAATTCACACGAGAAGAGCTGCAGAACAAGATCCTTGCGCTCTGGCGCGAGCGGGATCTGACGATGGTAACCGTAACGCACGACATGGAAGAAGTGGCCTTTCTCGGTCAAAGAATAGCAGTTCTATCCCGGGTTCCGGCCTCCCTCAAGTCGCTCATAGAAAACAGAGGGGCCGGAAAAGTAGAGTTCCGCGGGAGCAAAGAGTTCTATAGTACAGTCCAGAAAACTAGAAGTGAGCTCCCATGAAGCGCGGTTTCACGCGGTACACGATTAGCTTCGCTTTTATCGTTCTTTTCTGGTTTTTTGCCAGCTGGCTGGTGGGAACAATTCTTTCCGGCCCGGAAAGTTCCGTTCTTCCCGGCCCGCTGAGCGCATTTTACACCCTGTTCAACCACTGGGGCGATATTTGGCCGAACTTCCTCAGAAGCGGATTCCGTCTTGTCGTAGCCCTATTTGTCGCCGTTTTTCTGGGCTCCATTTCCGGGTTGATAGTCGGCTTTGAAAGCAAGATCGATAAATACGTATCGCCCGTTCTCTACTTGCTTTACCCAATTCCAAAAATCGTTCTCCTTCCTGTAATCTTAATTATTTTCGGGCTTGGAGATATATCCCGAATCATCTTTATATTTCTGGTAACCATTTTTCAGGTCATGATCAGCGCCAGGGACGCCGCCAAAAACGTTTCCCCCACATGGGTTAAAGCCGTAAAAAGTTCCGGCGGAGACAAGCTCCAGATCTACCGCCATGTGGTGATACCGGCAACTTTACCGAGTATTCTCAGCAGCGTCAGGATCAGCATTGGCCTGGGCGTCGCTGCTTTGTACCTCGCGGAGTTGTCCTACACAAATCAGGGCCTTGGATATTTTATAGATAATTCGTGGAAAGTTTTCGCCTATTCGGACGTCTTTGCCGGCATCCTTGCCTTTGCGGCACTGGGGCTGGGGCTTTACCTACTGATCGACCTGCTGGAAAGGATCTTTTGCAAATGGAGTTTCGAGGACAGGAGCTGAAATAAAGTCATGCCAAACAACCCAAACGTCCAGGAGGCTGACCTCCTGCTATTTCAGGGCAAACAGAGTGAAAAAGCGGATAAAGCAAAGGTGACAATACAAAACTGGTCCCGCAAAAACGGTATCACCTTTCAACAGGTCTCAAATGAGGAAGACGTTAAGCAGGCCCTGGACGAGAGCGACTCCGAAACCGTTATGCTCAGTCTCGGCGGTGACGGGTCGTTCCTCAAGGTAGCGGACATGATAGCCCCTTATCTCGTTCCCGTACTCGGGGTAAACCTGGGAAAACTTGGATTCCTGTCTGGATTGAACGTTTCGGAACTGGAAAAGGGCTTGCAGGAATTATTAAAAGGAGCTTTTACGGTCAAGGAACTAACGAGGCTTCGATGCAGAATAGATACTGACCGACAGAACGACGCTTCAGAATTCACAGCCTTAAATGAAGTCGTAATAGCGAGAGGTGACGCCACCGGACTGGCGGAGCTGGAACTATTCCTGGATTCTAAGAAGGTAGCTACTTATCCGGGAGACGGTCTTATCGTCTCCACTCCTACCGGTTCAACCGCTTTCTCTCTTTCCTCCGGAGGCCCCTTGATCACAAGGAACACCTCCGCCTTCAGCATTACCCCGCTCAACGTCCACAAGCTTGGACTGAGACCGATAATATGTTCCAATGACACTGTAATCAGAGCCAGAACGAAGACACCGGTTGTCATAGAAGTAGACGGGAAGAAGGTCGAAAGCCTTGAAAAAGGTAAATCCGTGGAAATGACCAGGTCCGAAACACCCACTTTAATGATCGTTCCTGACGACCAGAGCGATTTCTTTGAGACAGTCAGGAACAAGCTAAACTGGGCCAAAGACCGGGGAACACGGTTCTAACCTTACTGAAGTTACCTTTTTCTCCTCAATTCTCACGTTGATTTACCCGGGGTAACTGGTTATTATGATTTACATGAACTGGATTCTACGTATTTTAGCCGTCAAGATATTTTCCGGCCCGGACCTCATTGTCCTCGAGAATTTACCTACCCAGTTACGGCACTTTTTTATTAAATTCACCCCCAAACCAGAGTTGGTGCTTGGCAATGAGCGTTGAACTCATACTATCTGCTTTGATCTTCGTTGGTACTTATATCGCCATCCTTTCCGATAAAATTGAAAGATCACTGGCTGCCATCTCTGGAGGAGTAATAATGGTTGCAACGGGGCTTTTCTTCGGTTTTTATACCGAAAAGGAAGTCATCACTGAGGCCATTGACTGGAATACGATCGGTCTTTTGCTTGGTATGATGATGGTAGTCGGGGTGCTCAAGGATTCAGGCATATTTGAAACCCTGGCTATATGGGCGGCAAAGCTATCCCGGGGAAGGTACTTCCGAATGATTCTTCTATTCGGATTCCTCGCCGCGGTAATGTCTACTACGATAGACAACGTAACCACGATACTTCTCGTGGCCCCGATAACCATGTCGATTAGTTCGGTTCTTGGGCTGGATCCAAAACCAATACTGCTCACCCAGGCCCTGTTCTCTAACGTGGGCGGTGTAGCAACCCTGGTCGGGGACCCACCGAATATCATGATTTCCAGTGCGGCTGGCTTCGATTACCTTGATTACCTATATAATCTCGCCCCAACCGTTCTGATCTGCATGCTGGTTGCGGTTATACTATTCAAAATCGTCTTTTCGGAGAAAGCCAAAGATGAGAACGAAAAATTAAACGAGGAAGCCCTGCGTGGGATAAGGAGCAGAAAGGCCACGGACGAAGTGGAAGACTGGACCCTGCTTAAAAAGGGTATCTTCGGTCTCAGCTTTATTATTCTTCTATTCGTCCTTCACAGCCTATTTGCAATTACACCCGCTACAGTAGCGATCTCAGGGGCAACTTTAATCCTGATGATGACGAGGCCGAACATGGAAGAAATATTGGGGCGGGTCGAGTGGAGCACGCTTCTCTTTTTCGCCGGTCTGTTCGTAGTCGTACACGGCGTTGTAAAGACGGGATTGTTAACGAAAGTAGCTCAGGGTGTTTTGCACATTACAAGTGGGAACGTTCTCTTCTCAGCTCTGGCGATACTGTTTCTCGCCGCACTGGGTTCCGGATTGGTGGACAATATCCCTTTCACCGCAGCTATGTTACCGATCGTAGGCACTTTATCGGCCAAACTCACCGGTAGCTCGAACATCCTCTGGTGGGCGCTGGCTTTTGGGGCAGGTTTCGGCGGTAACGCCACCTACATAGGCTCTTCCGCTAACGTAATGATCGTCAAGATAAGCGAGGACAACCAGGACCCCATAACGATGAAGTACTGGTTAAAATACGGCACTTTAACGACTTTACTTACCACCGCAGTGGCGGCTCTGGTAATTGCATTGCAGGTTATAACCCCCGTACAGATTCCGCTGCTTCCCACTTAACTATTTATTACGACTCGACCAAAAAAGCCGGTAGCTAGCTTCTGGAAAAGTACCGGAGCAGGCCCTGAATTATACCCCGAGCAACCGAATCCTGATAGGCTCTATCGGTCAACCTTTCCCTTTCTACTGGAGAAGTTAGGAAACCCACTTCAATCAGTGCCGCAGGAAGGGTAGTATGTCTTGTATATAGCCGCTGGTATCTCAAACCACGATCCCTGGCACCTGTCCTATCCACGACGGAATCCTGTACGTATTCCCCCAGCGTCCAGCTTGGACTCTTTTTGGGTCTCGACCGATCGAGGATTGTCTCAATACCGTTCACGCCGGGATCATGGAACGAATTGGCTTGAATAGAAATATATCCATCGCTTCCGTGGCTTTCGGCCACCTCCAGTCGCTCCAGCAGAGAGAGGTAATCGTCCGTGGTTCTGGTAAAAACGAACTCGAGGGTGGGGTGCTTTTCTCCCAGTTCCCTTATTCTTCTGGAAATGGCGAGGTTTACGCTCTTCTCTGAAACTCCTGCCACAACTGCCCCGTGATCGAAACCACCGTGTCCCGGATCAATCGTAATTCTGGCTGAGGGAGAACTGACGGACCTACCCGGAGCTGCGCCGGGAGCAGCAACCAGACCGAGTAGAAAGATACAAATTATTACAGTATACGTCGGTTTTTGAAGCATTGGCTTTTCCATTCTATCGGTGGACAGGCTTTCGTGCATGGACATATGTCAGAAATAATAGTGCCATATGCAATTTGGAATGACTTTGAAGGTCGAGTTAGGAAGAAACTTCGGAGGGGTGGGAGGCCTTACTCTCCCCCGAACTTCACTATGTAAACCTTCTTTACAGGCGTATCCGAAAGTACTTTGCCCGCGTAGGTCTCGGGGTCGTCGAGAGGAAAGTTTAAAACTAGCTCCTCCTCCTGGGGGAATTCCGAAAGTTCCTTGCGCTCATTGACCACCGTCAGCCCGTCCTTCATGTTCTCCTGAAGAAAGCGGGAATCCTCCCTGGAGATCTCCTTAACTGAAGTTTCGTAGTTATAATTACCGGCTTCTGCCTCTTCGGTGCCCTCCCCTTCCTGGAAAGAGTCGGTCAGAGTTCGATTTAGTAAGTCAACCATTTTTTTCGGATCAGAAACGTTTCCGGGGACCTTTACTATCCCGTTGCCCTCCAAACCCGGGTTCGGGGGGTAAAAGAAGTAGGTAGTTGGGGTATATTCGACCCCCAAACTAGAGGCCAGTTCAAAGTTCGTCACTGTTCCCTTCTCGGGTAATTCTATCTCAAACTTACTATCCAGTGAGACTAGCGACAGAACGAAATGTTTATGGAAAAGTTCTTTTACGTCAGGATCGGAGAGAATCTGGTCCTTGAATTCCTGACAGTGCGGACAACCGGAAGAGACAAAGGAAAAAACCAGCTGTCGGTCAAGTACCCTGGACAGCCGCAAAGCTGTCTCAAACCGGTAATTGTCGGCAATATCGGCTGATTCATTTCCGAAAACGGGATAAACCAGGATCAAGCTCAACAAGACCGCTACTAATATATACTTGCGCAAGTTATCTCCTCCTGATAGGCACTTCAAGGTGGTGAATTATATGACAGGCGAGCCGAATTACCAACTGAGCTTTTAGTCATTCTTTCTGAATTCAATAACGATAGGGCAGTATCCTCAATCGACTGTTGGACCAATAGGCAGCTGATTTACCCCCAAGTGTTGTCCGGAGGTTCCCAGCTTGTGTTGGTAAAAACATCTCATCGGTCATGGGCACTGAGTTTCCAACCACTGGATTTAAAGGACGGGATCATTTAAAATAATTTGAACCTTCAATTTTGCCCTGCTTTCAACCAGGTGACCATAATGGAGAGAGGAAAAGCATTTATAGAAACGTGGGGTTGCCAGTTAAACTACCATAGGTCGGAAAAAATAGCCGGTAACCTTAAGACCTATGGTTACGAGATTGCTGATGACCCCGGTGAAGCCGACCTTATCGTCTTCAATACCTGTGCTGTAAGGGACAAATCCGAGGAAAAAGTCCGCGGCAGGATTGGTCAGATCCGGGAGGAAAGAAAGGAAGGCAGTGTACTGGGAGTCGGGGGCTGCATGGCACAGCACCTGGGTGAAGAATTGTTTGACGGGTCCGGAGGGGTGGATTTCGTGTTTGGAACTTCGAACCTTTCGGAAATACCGGAGCTGGCGGAAAAAGTTAGGTTAGAAGGTCGATATTCATCCACCCCAAGACCAAGAGGTTTTGAGGAACTGCCAGTCATGCGGGAATCCGGTCACTTTGCCTGGGTTACCATAGCTGAGGGGTGCTCAAACGCCTGCTCCTATTGCATCGTCCCCAGGGTCAGGGGCCCCCTGCGCAGCAGACCTCCGGAGGAAATAATCTCGGAAGTCGAAGAGTTGAAAGAGAACGGTTACAAGGAAGTACAGTTGCTGGGGCAAAACGTCAACGCTTTCGGCCAGGATATAGCCAGCGATGAAGTGAACTTTGCCTGGTTACTGGAAAAGGTAGCTCGAACGGGAATACCACGAATTAGCTTTACCACCCCGCACCCAAAAGACCTGGACGAGAGGACCCTAAACGTAATGAACGAGAACTCAAACGTCCTAAGACAAATCCATCTACCGCTACAATCGGGTTCTAATAGAGTTCTCAAGATAATGAAGAGGCAGTATACTCGCGAAGAATACCTGAAGAAAGTGAAAACAGCCAGGGAAATGGACCCGGACATCAATATAACTACCGACATAATAGTCGGTCATCCGGGAGAAATGGAAGAAGACTTCAGAAAAACCCTGGACGTAATAGAGAAGGTAAAGTTCGGTTCGATATACGCCGCTCAGTTCTCTCCCCGACCGAAAACGAGGAGCGCCGGTATGGAAGATCACGTTCCAGAGGAGGAGAAGAAAAGGAGGTTGCAACTGGTTCTGGACAAACAGAAAGAGTATTCTCAAAAACGAGACTCACGTTTCGTCGGCAGAACCACGGAAGTACTGGTTGAAGGAAAGGCAAGAGAAGAGGGCGCGGTCTATGGAAAAAACGAGTTTGGAGAAACCGTTACCTTCCCCGGAACTGAAGAAATGATCGGTGAATTCAAACAAGTAAACCTCGAATCCACGGACCGCGGCAGACTCGTAGAAAAAACGGGGGAAGGAATACAATGATCTTAACCACAACTCTGAATCCGGCTTACGACCTTATCTACTGGGTAAAGGAAATCGAACAACACGGCGAAACACAGCTGTCTCGCGCCTATCGGACCCATTCCAGCGCGGGAGGAAAAGGGGTAAACGTATCGCTTTACTTATCCAGCGTGGACATAGAAAACGTAGCGATGGGATTAATTGGCGGTCATACCGGGCGGGCCATAAAACGCTCTCTCAGGGAAGCGGGCACGACGACAAACCTGACCTGGATAAACGAGGAAACAAGGAGCAACGTCGCGATCCTGAGAAAAGGCGAAGAGGCAAATCCGATAGAGGTCAACAGCGCGGGGCCTGAAATATCTCAACGAGCACTCGACCAGTTTATGGAGCAGTACGAGACCATGCTGCACCGGATTTCATGCGTGGTGCTTTCCGGTAGCCTGCCACCCGGTGTTCCGGAAGACACCTACGAGAAGCTGGTGAAGAAGGCCAAAGAACAAGATATACGGACTGTCGTCAATACAGGTGGCAAATACCTCTCTCCCGCAGCGAAGGCAGGGCCTTTCCTGTTAAAGCCGGACATCCGAGAAAGGAAAAAGGTCATGGGGGAAAAGCTAACCGATAGCCAGTCCATCATCGAGGTAGGTAAAAAGATAGTGAGCCACGGGACTGATTACGTATTGCTTTCTCACGGGCTTACCGGAGATATACTAATAAGCAAGGACAAGAACTGGGACCTGGAAGCCAACCGCGACAAACTAGAGATAAAGAATCGTGTCGGCGCCGGAGACAGCCTGATAGGAGGAATAGTTTATCAGATTCAGGAAGGTAAATCCGTGCCGGAAGCCGTGAGATACGGCCTGGCAGCCGGAATGGCCAGCGTGGAAATCTACGAAAAGATACCAAGAGATGCCTCGCTGATTCAGGCAAAGTTAGAGGAGATATCTTTGAAGGAGATGGGTGACGAAATAAAATGAAAGTTAAAGATATAATGACAAAGGATCTAACCGCAGTAAGGGCCAATCAATCGCTAAAGGCACTCATTTTTCTTTTGGAGAAAAGCGAATTATCCGGCGTCCCCGTCGTCGACGAGAAAGGAGTAGTCGTTGGGTTTATTTCGGAGAGAGACATCATATCCGCGGCACTGCCGAATTACTTCGAGATGTTGAGGACTGCCTCTTACCTCCCCGATATCAATCAGCTATCGCGTCGCCTGGAAGAAATTAAAGGGGATCCTGTAGAAGAGTACATGGTGGAAGAAGTAATAACCGTAGACGAGGACGAAGAGGACATTCACGTGGCGGATTTAATTATCAGGAATGAGTTAAACAGGGTTCCCGTGGTGGACGAGGACGGAATGCTATCCGGAATAGTCCAGAGAATCGACCTGCTTGGGGCCTTACTTTGAAAACTTCGGGGGAGTTATATCAATGAAATTAAGTAACTACTATTTACCGACTTTGAAAGAAACGCCTGCCGATGCGGAACTGGAAAGCCATAAGCTGATGCTGAAAGCCGGGATGATCAGAAAAGCTACGGCCGGCGTTTACAGCTACCTGCCAATTGGTTTCAAGGTGCTAAAGAAGATAGAGGAAGTAGTACGGGAGGAAATGAACAGGGCCGGAGCCCAGGAGATCAAATTGCCAATAGTCCAGCCCGCCGAACTCTGGCAGGAAAGCGGTCGCTGGGAAGATTTCGGTCCGGAAATGTTCAAGCTGTCCGACCGCAAGGAACAGATGTTTGCCCTTGGCCCGACGCACGAGGAGATAATCACCGACCTGGTCAGGGATGAACTTAACTCGTACAAGGACCTGCCAGTAGTCCTCTACCAGATAAATGACAAATACAGGGACGAAATACGGCCGCGACACGGGGTAATGCGTTCCCGTGAGTTCCTGATGAAAGATGCTTACAGCTTCCACGGCTCTCAGGCAAGTCTGGACGATACTTACCAAGAAATGTACGATGCCTACGCCAGCACTTTCAACAGGCTTGACCTGGACTGGGTTGCGGTGGAAGCCCCTACAGGCCTGATGGGCGGAAGTTACTCCGAAGAGTTCATGGCCCTGGCTGATGAGGGGGGCGAGGAGATAGTCGTTTGCGAAAACTGCAGTTACGCTTCAAATGCCGAAATAGCCGAGTACGAAGTATCTCGGGACGGAGAAAACGGCGGCATCGAGGAAATGGAACGTGTCTCAACTCCAGGAAAGGAAACCGTAGGCGCGGTAGCTGATTACCTTGGAGTCCCGGAGCGGAAAATCGTTAAGACATTTATCTACAGAACGGACGACGGGCTGGTGGCTGCCCTGGTCGGAGGAGACGATGACATTGAGGAAATGAAGCTAATTAACCACCTCGGTACAAGTAAAGCCGAGATGGTTTCCTCCGAGGTAGAGATTAAGGAAATTACCGGTGCGAATTTCGGTTCAATTGGACCCGTAGACCTCGATATTCCCGTTTACGCCGACCGCGACTTAAAGAGCGCCCGGAACTTTATAGTGGGGGCAAACGAGAACGGTTATCACCTGAAAAACGTAAACTGGGAAAGAGATATCCCGGACACGGAGTTCATCAACTTGCGTAAGGTCAGAGAAAACGATAGCTGCCCTAAATGTGGAGCAGATATGGAACTCCATAACAGTATCGAGGTTGGTCAGCTCTTTCAGCTTGGGACCAAATATTCCAGCAGTTTGAAGGGAGAATACCAGGATGAGGAAGGTCAGCTCAATCCTTATGTTATGGGTTGTTACGGGATCGGAATTAGCCGTCTTGTCCCTGCAGTAATCCAGCAAAACTACGATGACAGAGGGATAAAGTGGACGGATGCGACAACTCCTTTTTCCGGAGGGATAATCGTATTGAGCTCTAACGAGGGAAGGACGGAGGCCCTTGGCGAAGAGCTTTACGCAGAGCTACAGGATAGGGGTTACGACGTTTTACTTGACGATAGAGATGCCTCTCCCGGGGTTAAATTCAACGACGCTGACCTAATCGGGCTGCCGCTGAAGGTAATAATCGGTCCCAGGGGCTTGGAGGAAGGCGTTATCGAAGTCGAGACAAGACAGGGAGAGCAGGAAGAGATAGACTTAGGAACTCTTGAAGTAGGGGAGTTAGCCGAACAACTGGGAGAAAGGTTAGGTTAACGTCTTCTGGCCTGGAGAAGGTTGATCCCCTGTAGATTTTTTTATTTGACCCGGGAATAATTAATATAATTGATTTGAAGGAGGCAGCAAACCTCGCCTGCTTCATAAAGACGAAATCGGATGAGGAGGCACCCTTTTGGTTTACCAGGTCTCATTTTATGAATAACTTCTCTACTCGTGACTCATTTGAACTTCAAAAGCCCAAGGTGATTCTGTGAAAATCTCGGTAATCGTGCCCGCTTACAACGAGGCCGAAAGAATAACTTCCGTGCTGGAAGCTCTGGACAAAGCCGAAACTCCGGATGAACTAATAGTAGTAGACGACGGTTCTACGGACGGTACCCCGGAAGCTGTCGAGGAATGCGGAATCGACCTTACTCTTCTGCAGCTAAAAAGAAATACCGGCAAGGCCAATGCCCTCGCTCGTGGAGTCGAGGAGGCAACTCACTCCACTCTTATGTTTATCGATGCCGACCTGAAAGGCCTGAAGTCAGAACATATCGACGAGATGATTCGAACTTACAGGAACGGGGGCTGGGATATGGTAATAGGAGTATTTCACAAAGGAAGGCTTAACACGGATATATCGCAAAAAATTAGCCCCCATCTCTCCGGTCAAAGGATCATACCCCTGGAAATCTGGGAAAGTCTTGAGGAGTCCGCCGCGGAGGAATTCGGAGTGGAAATGGCTTTGACTAAACTTTCCCTCAGGGAAAACCTATCTACTACAAAGGTTAAATTAACCGGTGTTACCCACGTTATGAAGGAGGAGAAAAGGGGCTTTGCTCAGGGGATCAAATCCAGATTAAAGATGTACGGCAATATTATCAAAACGACCCTGACACCGACCAACCTAAATCGCTGAGGTTGATATCCCCTATCGGTTCTATTGACAAACATAGCTTATTCATCTATAATCTCTATGTAATCAACCAATTCGTCGTCCCGAATCCCTTTCACATAGATATTTTATCTAAAGGCTATATTTGCTCTTAGCGTTTTTCAGCTGGTTCTGGATATTCCAGATAGTAAACCAAAGACGCTATGTAAATTATAGTTAACTTAAGGGGCTTGGGGGCATGCAAGTACAGTAAACCAAAGTTACATAACTCAGGAAGTACTACTTAGCTTGATAGAGAAAACCAGCAGGATAATTATTGTTACTTACAAAAAATATCTGGAGTGGCGGGGTTTGTTTGGATCACTCCCACCTGACAGAATCTGCAATCACAGATGCCGTCAGCGGAACTTGAAGCGTTTATCATTTGTTTAAAACAGGCAAGGTGAAACGATTCCTCACCCACTTTGCTCAAACCCAAATCATTACGGAAGTAGAAATTTTCAAACTTTTGAGGTGAGCTAATTGGAACTAAAAAACCTACAAGAAAAAAACTTGGATGAACTACAATCAATAGCTGAAGATTACGACATTGAAATGGATTCGAAGAACAAGGAAGAACTTATATATTCCATACTTGAAGCAGAGGCAGAGGAGGAAGGTCAGGGCTTTTCCGAAGGAATACTGGGTATTTTGCCCGATGGTTACGGGTTTTTAAGGGATAAGACTTTTCTCCCGGGCAAGAACGACATATACGTATCCCCCTCTCAGATCAAGCGCTTTGGCCTGAAGAACGGGGACAAGGTCCTTGGCCAGACAAGGCCACCAAAGAACGATGAGCACTATAAAGCCCTGCTCAGAGTGAAGGCAATAAACGATTCTCCCCCCGACGAACTCAGGGACAGAACGGATTTCCAGTACCTGACACCATTACACCCTTCACAGCGCCTCAAGCTGGAACACGACCCAAACGACACCTCGACTCGGATAATAGATCTCTTTGCGCCCATCGGAAAAGGACAACGAGGCTTGATCGTTTCTCCACCAAAAGCGGGAAAAACCACGCTGATTAAGAAAATGGCGAACGGGCTTGCGGCCAACCACCCGGAAGTAGAGCTAATAGTACTGTTGATCGATGAGAGGCCGGAAGAGGTCACGGATATTCGACGTTCCATTAACATGGGTAAGGTAGTCGCCGCAACGTTCGATCAGGAACCAAAACACCACACGGAAGTCGCGGAATTGGTCACGGATAACGCAAAGAGGATGGTTGAAGCCCAGAAGGACGTCGTAATACTGATGGATTCGATCACCAGACTTGCACGAGCATATAACCTTTCAGTGGATCAAAGCGGCAAACTTCTATCCGGTGGTATTGATCCGGCTGCTCTTTACAAGCCAAAGGAGTTCTTCGGCGCGGCCCGGAACATTGAAGAAGGTGGAAGTCTTACAATTATCGGGACTGCCCTGGTTGAGACGGGCAGCAAACTCGACCAGGTAGTCTTTGAAGAGTTCAAAGGAACGGGAAACATGGAACTCGCTCTCGACAGACAACTGGCGAACCGCCGTATTTATCCGGCTATCGATATGGAACAAACTGGTACCAGAAAAGAGGATCTACTGCTTAGCGATGCCAAACTGAATAAGTTGAGGATTCTCCGAAAGATGATCGGCGAGATGGACGACAACCAGGACGCACTTGAATTCATCAAAGGGAAAATCGAGTCCACTCAGGACAACGACCAATTCCTGGAATTGATGCAGAACGGTTAAATGAGAGAGAAACTAACCATTCATGGCGGGACGCCCCTGAAAGGTGCACTGGAAATTTCGGGGGCTAAAAACTCGGCCCTCCCCCTTCTGGCATCCAGCCTGTTGACGGAGCAACGAGTTCATTTAACCAACGTACCTGACCTAAAGGACGTCGAGACCATGCTCAGCATGGTTGGAGAGCTCGGCAAGTCGACGTCCGGGGAAGCCGGCGAAGTTAGTATTGCGGGCAAGATCGACTCCAATCACGCGCCTGCCGATCTGGTAAAGAAAATGCGTGCGTCTTTTTTGGTTTTGGCGCCTCTGGTGGCCCGAACCGGAAAAGCAGAGGTTCCTATCCCCGGAGGCTGTAATATCGGAACCCGCCCGGTCGATCTTCACCTGAAAGGACTGGAAAGGCTCGGGGTTAATATAGCACAGGAAGATGGGAAGATAGTTGCGCGGGCCGACGGCCTTTCAGGCAACGACGTATTTCTGAATTACCCGTCCGTAGGTGCCACAGAACAACTGATTATGGCTGCCACCATGGCGAAGGGTGAGGCGGCGATATACAACGCTGCCCAGGAGCCCGAAATTCGCGATCTGGTCAACTTTTTAAATCAGATGGGAGCCGAGATACGCATAAACGGATCCATCATCCGAATTAACGGCGTAGAAGAGCTCGATCGGACGGAATACAGAGTTATGTCGGACAGAATTGCAGCCGGAACGTACCTGATTGCGGGGGCCGCCACTGCTGGAAGCGTTACAGTAACCGGCGTGGATACTTCGGCAGTAAAACCGCTGAGCTTAAAGTTAAAAAACGCGGGAATCACAGTCAGAGAAAAGGATAATTCTATAAAGGTCGCAAGTTCGGAAAGGCCGGAAAATATAGAAGTCATAACTCTCCCTTATCCCGGCTTTCCAACGGATTTACAGGCTCCGATAACCGCTTTACTTACATTGGCTCGCGGGAAAAGCGTGGTTAAGGAGACGGTCTTCGACAGCAGGTTCGACCACGTCCCCGAATTAAACAAAATGGGAGCGGATATATCCATGACCAATTCGAACACTCTTTTCGTCGAGGGCAAGACAAGCCTGCGCGGAACCGAAGTGGAAGCAACGGATATAAGGGCGGGTGCTGCTTTAGTAATTGAGGGTCTTGCCGCGGAGGGTAAAACTACGATCACGGGGGTCAAGCACCTCGATCGCGGTTACAGCAATCTGGTCGCCAACCTCAGGAGCCTCGGAGCTCAGCTGGAGCGACATAAGTAACCATGGCAAAAGACGAGCTAAACCTGATCGAGGATAGAGTTGGGAAGAGAGCCCGGGTAAGAGCCAAGGAGAAGGGGCTATTGGTTGGTGTGGATCTCCCCCGGACCGACGAAAGCCAGCTCTGGACTACGGAAGAATCGATGAAAGAGCTCGAGTCGCTGGCCGACACGGCCGGTATCAGGATTCAGGAAAAAATAACCCAAACCAGAGATAAACCGGACTCCGCGTTCTATATCGGCTCGGGCAAAGCGCGAGAAATCAGAAAACGCGCGCGGGAGCTTGGCGTACACGTAGTCATATTCAATGACGAACTCCGACCGGCACAATCGCGTAACCTGGAAGAAGAGCTGGGTACCAAGGTAGTGGACAGGACGCAATTGATTATGGATATATTCGCCCAGCGAGCCCAGACGAAGGAAGCGAAGCTCCAGGTAGAACTGGCTCAGTACGAGTACCTTTTGCCCAGGTTGAGGGGCTGGGGAGAATCCCTCGAAAGACAGCAAGGAGGTATAGGTACCCGTGGACCCGGACAGACCAGACTCGCCCGGGACAGGGACAAGGTCCAGCGCAGGATCGATTCAATCCGTTCCAAGTTAAAAGAAGCGGAAGAAGAGCTAGACGTAAGGCGGAAGAGAAGGCTGGAGAGCAATACGCCGATAGTCGCACTTATAGGCTATACCAACTCGGGAAAAACGACACTTTTAAATCAGCTTACCGAGTCGGAGGGCTTCGAGGAGGACAAGTTATTCGCTACACTCGACCCACTGACGCGAAAGTTCGAACTTCCTGACCGGAGAAGCG
Source organism: uncultured Thermotogae bacterium (assembly GCA_964638365.1). Taxonomy (GTDB): domain Bacteria; phylum Bipolaricaulota; class Bipolaricaulia; order M55B111; family M55B111; genus JAGXLP01. The sequence goes on from CAZWZR010000003.1 coordinate 16,143, forward strand.
TATTGCTCACGGATACTGTAGGGTTGATACGAAAGTTACCACATCAACTTATTCCCGCCTTCCGCTCGACACTAAAATCCGCCAGGACTGCCGACCTGCTAGTGAATATGATGGATGCTACACAGGATAAGTTAAAGTCAAGATGGCAGACCGTCAACAAGATCATTAACGAGGAGATCTTCGAGGAAGACGCGGATCGACCCCCTATGATAAACGTGCTGAACAAGATAGATTTGCTCGAAGACGAAAAAATGCTGGAAAAGGAAAAGGTGGAAATAGATAACTCCATCGCGATCTCTGCCCGGGAAGGGAAAAACTTCGACCGGCTCAAGAAGATGATTGCGGAGAAACTGGGTGACGAAGTTAAGCGAGTGTCTCTGGATTTGCCCTATAAAAAAGCCGATCTGCTTGATTGGTTCCACCAAAACGGGGAAGTCCTTTCTGAGGAATACGAAGAGAGCAATATACGAATAGAGGGAACCCTGGAACGGCACCTGCTTGCGGAACTAAAAACCGAACTGGAAGACGGAGAACTGAAGGAAATAGAACAAAAAGAAACTACTTCTTGACCGGTTCAATCTCCTCCAGGTCGAATTCACGGATCTCTTCTTCCTCGAGCCTGACCCGTATTGTACCCCTCTGAACGTTTCGGTTTATTACTTCCCCTTCTCCCGCCGGCGATTTAACTTCGCTGCCCTCTTCCGGCATTTCACCGAGTTTCTCCTCGTAATCCTCGAGTTCGTACTGAAGACAGCAGGTAAGTCTGCCACAGGCTCCAGTTATTCTATCGGGTGATACGGAAATATCCTGTTTTTCCGCAAGCTCCATAGGCACTGGTCCTGGATCGTAGAGAAACCTCCGGCAGCAGAGTTGCTGGCCGCAACGACCCCGCCCACCCAGAATGGAAGCTGCTTCCCTCGGTCCAACCTGTTCCAGTTCTATTCTGGTCGAAAACTCGTGTGCCAGGGCTTTTACCAGTCCACGGAAGTCGACTCTGTGAGGCGCCTTAAAATAGAATTTGAGCTGTGACTTTTGAAAAGAGTACTCCGCTCCGATTAAATTCATTGGAAGCGAGCGCTTGTCCGCCATTTCCTGGGCCTTTGGTAGAGCTTCGCCTGCCTGATCCTGATTCATTTCAGCCTGGAGGATATCGTGATCGGTCGCTTGTCTCACGGCCTCCCAGCCGGTTTCTCCTCCTCCCTCATTCTCTTCATCCGGCAGGACGATCCCCAGTTCTCGGACCTCGTCTTTCTCTATGACGTACTGTTCCTTGGGTTCAACCGATTCTTCAAATTGAACCAGGACCTTCCTCCGCTTGGTCTTGTGAATTCCGACAGGAAAGACTTCCGCCATTTTTCTGGCTCACCCTGAAATTGTTTTCGGATGGATGTCGGGGCGAATTGAAGTCGTCATATCAACCGCTCCGGGCTTAACTGAGAAAACTACAATTGTCGTGTACGCTGGCTTTGTTTAAATCTAGTGTCCCCGTTCGCCAATTGCAAGCAGAGACTCTCTAACAGAAGCTGAACGTTGGCGTTAGTCTTCAGTGATTCCAGAGCAGTGGCCACCGCTCTGGCCTTTTCAAGGCAGAGACCCAGCGAAGATCCTTTACCAGAATCCCGACCATCGTTTATTCGCTTCCTGCACTCTTCCCGATAGATAAAGAGGGCCCTTTCGAGAAACCAGGAAAGTTCTTCCCTGGGCAACTGTTTCAGCTCTCCAGCGAGGGTCAATATTTCGCACTTACCGCCGGTTTCCAGTTTCCGAATTATCAGGCGGGAAAGAACTTCTTTTTCTATCAGATTTTCGGTATCAACAAGGTTTTCCCCTAGTTCGACTACCCCCTTGTCCTCGTACCTGGTGAAGGCTTCGTCCCTTGAATTTAACGGGTCAGTTATATCGATTTCCAGCAGTTGATCCAGCAGGTCGGCCCGGTTGTTTACCACTTCAGCCAGATACCGGGCTTCCTCATCCTCAAAGCCCTCATCAAGCAAGGCCTTTTTGATGCCCTGGGAATCCGTACCACCAGTAGGCAGCTGCTGACAGCGGGAAAGAATTGTGGGGAGCAGGTTATTTGGGTTTTCGGTCAATAAAATAAAATAGACGAAACCTGGCGGGTCCTCCAGGATTTTAAGCAGACTATTCGCCGCTTCTCGAGATAGATCCTCGGCCTTACCGATCGCGTATACCTTCCGGTCCTCTTCCTGGGGAGAATAAGATGAACCGGAGATGATTTCTTCTACTTGGTTTATGGAGATCTTCCTCTTATCATTCTTCGCAGTGATCCAGAAAAAATCGGGATGAGTGTTACGAAGAACCTTTCTTCCGCATTCATCGTAATCGGGAGGGCAAAGGATTACTCGCCCCAGTTCGGCGGCGTACCGAGGAATATCGGTACCCTGTCTAACCGGAGCAAGGTAAGCATGAGTCAACTCGTCTTCCCGATCTGCTTGTTCGAGTAAATTTAAGCTATTCATTTCGACTTACTGATTATGCAAGAGATCGCTCTGACTTTAAAGAGTTCTATTTTTATTCCCGCGGCCGTCTCGGCGTGGGCACCATTTTTAATCACCCTGTTTATCTGCCCGCTTTTTATCTACTTTTCACCGGCCACCGGGCTTTTCGATGAACCGGAGAGCGACAGGAAAATTCACGAAAGACCAAAACCACTCGGGGGCGCTGCCCTGGTCATCGGGTTCTTACCAATATACCTGGCTTTTGGTTCTACAAGTCCTTCTCTGGTATTCGGGTCAGTCCTGGTATTCTTTACCGGAATCATCGATGATCTATACGAGTCCGACCCGAAAACCAAGCTCACCTTACAGGTAGTAGCCGCCGTTATCGTTATTTCTTTTGGGGCTACCCCATCGACCAATCTCGCCGCCGGCAAAGGTCTATCAATCACCTTAACCGGAGCCGCAAATACGGCTTTCCTCGCCTTCTGGCTGGTAGGTGGGACAAACGGATTCAACCTAATTGACGGCCTGGACGGGCTCGCGGCGGGCGTCGCTGTTATCGCGCTTACGCCTTTCGCGGTCCTTGGCTTCGATACGCCCGTTTTCCTCCCCGTACTTACGCTGCTTGCTTCCCTGGCCGCCGTACTGATCTATAACTTCCACCCGGCAAAACTCTTCCTCGGGGACGGGGGTTCATACTTTATCGGTTTCCTTACGTCCTATTTCGTCATTGAGGGCTTATCCGTAGCTTCGAGTGGACCAGATGACGCGTGGTTCTTGCCAGCCGGCTTGCTACTGCTTGCCTTGCCTGTAGCCGACACGGCGTTTGCCATAGGCAGGCGTATTATTTCAGGGAAAGGTATTATGGAGGCGGACAAAAGCCATATCCATCATGTGCTGTACCGGAATTACGGTCAGACAGGGGCGGTTCTGATGATATATGCCTTTCAGGCCATCCTCGCTGGGCTGGGCGTCTTTCTCATTCTATGACAGGATAACCGGTAACTGACAGGTCATCCCCGGTCCGGGCAAACTCGAGGTTTTTTATCTTTATCCCCTCGGGCACTTTT
>CAZWZR010000003.1:19678-28386 GCA_964638365.1 uncultured Thermotogae bacterium
AGAGCTCCCTCGCCACCGACAGCTGGAACGGCCTCCCTGCCCCCGATAACTTTCGGCGCGTAGAAAAAGTTTATCTTATCGACGAGGCGGTGGTCGACCAAACTGCCTGCCAGTTCACTCCCTCCTTCTACAATGAGGCTATCGTAACCGGCATCGCCCATTCTCTCCAGGAACTCCTCTAGATCTAACCCTCGGTCTACTTCGGGAACACGCCATACTGTCGCACCCGCCTCTTCGAAAGCTGCAGCAGCTTCTTCGGGAAGACTCTCGCCCACGACCAGTACCGTCGGTGCATCGCTTTCCATTTCCAGCAGTCTGGAATCCGGCGGGGTTCTCCCGGACGGATCCAACACGAAACGCCCCCCATCCGGACCATCTGCGTGCCTTACGTTTAACCTCGGGTCGTCCGAGATCACGGTACCAACACCGACCGCTACTCCGCTGTAACGAGCCCGCAGTTCATGGACTCTTTTTCGAGACGGTTCAGAAGTTATCCAGCGAGAATCACCCGTCTTCGTTGCGATTTTACCGTCGAAAGTCATGGCAAGTTTGAGCAAAACGAAGGGTCGACCTGTTCTGGTATAGTGCAGGAAGATCTCGTTGACTTTTCTGGCTTTATCCGCCAACGACCCCAACCTTACTTCAATACCGGCGCGTCGCATCTTCGTGATTCCTTTGCCCGACACCTTTGGATTCGGGTCCTTGATAGCTACGTGAACGCTCGATATTCCGCTTTCAATTATCTTATCGGCACAGGGCGGCGTTTTTCCGTGGTGAACGCAGGGCTCCAGGGTAACGTACATCGTGGCGTCTTCCGCGTTCTCTCCCGCTTCATCCAGAGCATTTACCTCCGCATGAGGGCCACCGAACTTCTCGTGATAGCCGGTCCCAACGACCTCGCCTTGGTTAACTATCACTGCCCCAACCTGGGGATTCGGGTTCACGTAGCCTCCCCCTTTTTCCGCCAGGTCGAGAGCCTGTTCCATGTATTTTTCGTCCACTTTGCCCATACCTTCTAAACGGCCCCTTTCAGATCATCGATGGCTTGAATTCTATCTTCTTCCCCAAATACGGCAGAGCCAGCTATGATGGTATCGGCTCCGGCCTTTACGGCCTTCCCGATCGTGGACTCGTTCATTCCCCCGTCCACTGCCAGAGCGGTCTGGGTGTCTTTTCTCTCTATCTCCTGCCTCAAAACCTCTATTCTGTCCAGCGCTTGAGACATGAAGTCCTGGCCGCCAAAACCCGGCTCGACCCCCATTACCAGCACCTCGTCGAGCTCTTCCAGAAAGGGAATTACCTCCTGCCTGTCGCTTCCAGGCTTCTGGGAAATTCCAACCTGACAGCCCAGTTCCTGCAGCCGTTCAATCGTTTTTTTCGTGTTATCCGTAACCTCCGAGTGAAAAATTATTAAGTCCTCGGAATCTACCTCGAAGTCCGGAGCGTACTGTTCCGGATCCGTAATCATCAAATGGATGCTTAATGGGGTCTCTATACTCTCCACGTTCTTCAGGGAATTCGACACCAGAGGCCCTATGGTGATATTTGGTACGAAGTGTCCGTCCATAACGTCGACATGGATGTAATCGGCTGCTTCTTCAACCTCTTCAACCTCTTCTTTCAACTTACTGAAATCAGCTGATAGTATTGACGGTGCCATGGAAACTTCACTCATCATTTCACCTCTTCTTTATCAATTAACAACAAAGCCAGGTAACCGCCCGTAAAATACGTAATTCTACTAAGTATAGCCCAGTTCAGGATCCTTTTCACTTGACGTAATTCGGATTCCTCCAACCCGGAGTACTGTCTCAGGTAACTCATAGCTGTTCTCGTTGCTTCGATCTCAATTGGCAATTCTATCCCTACCAGAATTATCAGTAAAAGAAACAGAACAGCTCCAATATAGATCAGAAACGGATAATAGAGGATACCAGCCAGAAAAAACAGCGGGAAAGAGTAAGCTAGAAGGGTCCCAGTTAACCCCAAAAAGTTACTCGTTTTCATTAGGCTTTCCCACCTGGCTTCGTGCCGGGCATGGGAAACCTCGTGTGCTGCCACGGCCAGCGCCAGAAGGGAATTCCCGTCCCGCCCCGGGATCTTAATCAGTCTACGGCCGGAGAAGTACCATCCAGCGGTCCTTGAATTGGCCTCCTCGACCTCAAGGTCATCCATATTCTCAGCCTCGGTTACTCTACCAATAAATACCCTGGCAGTAAGTCCCCCCGATGCCGGCTCGGCAACCAGCTTTTCTGCCATCTCCTCGATCCTGGCAAGTATCCCCAGAGTTCCGGCAAGGAGCAGGAAGTAAAAACCAAGACCAGCAGCAAGATAAATTTCGGTCATTTCGCTCCTGGTTTTTTCGCACCCCTGAAAACGTGTTGTGTAGTTGAAAAATCGTCTTACTTAGCTATCATAAGTTCGGAATGCGTGATTAAAAATCTTCTTTCAAAATCAATAATGTCAAAAGTTAGAGCACAACTCAAGATAACGGGAAGAGTTCAGGGGGTAGGGTTCAGGGCCAGTACCAGGCGCCGGGCCAGAAAGCTCGGACTAACAGGCTGGGTCAAAAACCTATCGGATGGATCCGTGGAAGCAGTAGTAGAAGGAAGCGAGGAGAAGGTAAAGAAACTCACCTCATGGGCAAAAGAAGGACCCAGACGAGCCAGGGTCGACGAGGTAGACGTGACCTGGAAAAACCATCAGGGCGAGTTCCAGGGATTCAATATCCGTTACTGAGCTTCCTGCTGTTCCCCGTCTTTGTAGAGATATCGTTTGACCTTCTGGGTCGGCGTCTTCTCGAAGGGCTCTTCCAAAATCTCTATATCGCGCTTGCTCTTTATCCTCATATAAGGGGCCAGGCTCTTGGACTCGGATTTTATCTTTTCCCACAGGAATGACTTTATCGAGTCCTTGCCTTCTATATCCTGCTCGGCCAGTCCTTCGAAGTCCGGGTAAATCACGGCTGAGACTACTGCTCTTCCGGCACGCCTGCCCTCCTTGACCATGACCTCTTCTATGAAAGGTATACGTCCCAGTTCGTGCTCAACTTCCTCCGGGTAGACGTTGTTACCCGACTCTAGCACGATGACGTTTTTTGTCCTGCCATTCAGGTAAAGGCGACCGTTCTCATCCAGCCTTCCGGAATCACCGGTCCGGAACCAGCCGTCTTCGTCCAGGACCTCCTTCGTCTTTTCCTCGTTCTTGTAGTACCCCTTCATTACGTTGTCCCCTCTGACCAGTACTTCGTTTATCTCCTTGTCGTCAGTCTCTTCCAGCTTTATATCGACGCTGGGCAACGGTCGTCCAACGCTACCAGCCTGGTCGTTAAACGGATCTCTGGTAAATGTGAGAACGGGGGCAGTCTCGGTCAGACCATAACCCTCCATGACTCCGATACCCAGTTCCCTTAAACCCATGGCAGTCTCAGGGCTCAGAGGAGCCCCACCGGAAGTGATAAACCTGAACTGCTTCCCGGCGAACTTGTCCTTTACCTTGGACTTCAGAAGCCCCGGAGCTAGCTTATACATCCATCTGGTCCACCAGGTCGACTTGATTTTCGTCAGTGTCTCCTCGTAAAGGGCATTCAGAAGCTTTGGCACACCCAGCAAAATCGTACCCCGGTTCTCCTTTAGAACGCTTGGCAGGTTCCTATAATCCTTCGTGTAAACCATGGAAGCCCCGAACGCCAGAGGTACAAGCAAAGTCGTAGTTAATCCGTAGATGTGATCCCAGGGAAGTATGGAAACCATACAATCCTCCGGCGTAACCTCCAGTGTTTCCGCTATGTCCTGGACGTTCACGAGCAGGTTTTTATGGGAGAGCATGACCCCCTTACCGTGACCTGTAGTTCCGGAAGTATACATCAAGACAGCCGTTTCATCCTGGCTTTGCTCGCGCTTATCTTCCAGCTTTTCCTCGGAAAGAAATGAACTCCAGGCATGATACCCTTCGTTGGAATCGCCCCCATAAACTACGAGGTTTTCCAGATAGGATAGCTCGTCAAACTGATTCGCCACGACGGAATGTTTGTCACTCTGTACAAGGGCCAGCTTTGACTCGGACTCGTGTAAAACTCGCCGTATTTCCTCGACGGTGAAATTATAAGCAATTGGGACAACCGTTGCCCCAACCCGCTGCGCGGCGAAAAAAGAAGCAGCCCATTTAGGATGCGGCCGGCCGATTATCGCAACTTTGTCACCGGGTTCGACCCCGAACTCGTGCACCATTGCGTGAGCCAGCCTACCGACCAGGTCAGCAAGCTCACCAAAAGAAATGCTCCTGTACTCGTAGCCGTCGTCGGGATCGGTCTTGGATGTCTTGAACTCGCTTTCTGGAAACTTCGATGTCGCTTCCCGGAAAAGTGCGTACAGACTCTCGTAGCCTTTCATTATTTTCCCCCACTCTCAGAAAAATAATAATACTAAGAATAAGAAGAAGCGAAGACCGGTAGCAATTAATACTAAAGGTCGAAATCCTCTACTTCAAAATCCAGCTCGCTTTCCTCAATGACTTTCTTTAGCCGCACCTCGGCATCTGAGAGCCCCTCCCGGATCTCCTCGGCCAGCTTCACACCTTCTTCAAATAGCTCAATTGACCGCTCGAGATCGAGCTGGTCCCCCTCCAGGTCTTCGACTATGTTTTCCAGTTCCGCCAGATCCTCCTCTACTTCTATTCGGTCTTCCTCATTCATCTTCTAAGACCTCCGATACCACAGAACGAATAATACCTTTATGGAGAACAGTCTTCAAGCTCTCCCCCTGATCCACGGCCGCGGAATCAGTTACTACTGCGCCATCTTCGCGGTAGGTCACTGAATACCCTTTCCGTAATAAACGGGTCGGGTTTTCCAGCGAAAGCCTTTTGAGCAGGCTCTCCAGAGAATCTTCTCGCTCCTCCAAAACCTCCGGACCGGACGTTTTTAGCTCCTGGGTCAGGTCGTCGTACTCCTGCAGAGTATCTTCCAGTTTGCGAAAGGGCAGCCGGAACCCAAAGCTAGACTTAACACGATCCAGTTCGTTTTGGTGATCCCGGATTTTGGAGCTGACCAGGTCCCCTAGTTTCTTTATCCACCCTTCAACTTCCTTGATTATTTCAGCTCGGTCGGGAACTACCTCCTTTCCGGCTGCGGTCGGTGTAGGGACCCGGGTGTCGGCGACGAAATCCGATATGGTAAAGTCCACCTCGTGCCCGACACCTGAAACCACGGGTAAGTCCGATTCGTAGATTGCCCGAGCTACTATTTCTTCATTGAAGGGCCAGAGGTCTTCAAGCGACCCTCCACCTCTACTTACTATGAGTACCTCAAGCTCTAACCTGGACGCAAGTTCGTTTGCCCGCTCAATTGCCGCGGCAATCTGGCCCCCGGCCGCTTCTCCCTGTACCTTAACGGGAAAAATATAACCACTAAGAGCGGGATATCTCTCCTCCATAGTGGAGACTATATCCCGAACTGCGGCTCCTGTAGGGGAAGTAATAACCCCAACGGATTTTGGAAAGCCCGGTAAAGGTTTTTTGTTTGATTCATCAAATAGACCTTCTTTCTTTAGTTTTCTCTTGAGCTGGCGAAACTTCTTCTGCAGTTCTCCTTCCCCGACCTCCTTAACTTCACGGACTTTAAGCTGATAGCGCCCCCTCTTTTCGTATACGGTAAGCGTAGCCTTAACCTGAACGGCCATTCCGTCTTCCGGTTCGACTTCCGCAGTAGAGGCGTCCCCGGAAAACATAACGCAGTCTATTTCCGAATCCTCCTCCTTCAGGGTAAAGTAGTGGTGTCCGGCCGAAGAGATATGGAGGTTGGACACCTCACCCTCGACCCAGATAGAGCTAAATTCCTTTTCCAGCAGGTAGCGTGCCTCTTTGTTCAACCGGGAGACGGAAAATATTTCGTCCTTCTCCGGTCCGTCCTTAGCGCTGAAGAGATCCGGCTCAGAGTTTTCCATAAAATTTAAAAAGTCCTTTTTTCTCCCGTTCTGGACGGAGGCTCCATGTCTATTTCTTTACCCTCGACGAAAACGCGTTCCACGCTGCTATTCAGGTCGAAAATCGCGCCCTCGGTTACGAGAAAGTCGCCGTCCTTGCCCTCTTCGAGTGAACCAACTCTGTCTCCGACTCCAGCTATTTCGGCAGCATGGATTGTTATCGCCCGTAGAGCTTCTTCCTTTTCCATACCCTCTCTCACGGCAAAAGCAGCGAGGACCGTAAGATACTGTATCGGTACGACCGGCGAATCAGACGTTATCGCGACTTTTACCCCCTCCCGGGACAGAACGCCAGGAGTCTTGAAGGTTCTTTCGACCGTTTCCCGTTTGCTCCTCGCGGTCAAACTGGGACCGACCACTGCCTCTACCTCACGGTTGGCGAGGAAGTCAGCTATCTTGTGGCCCTCCGTACAGTGGTCAATTGAGTACTCAAGTCCGAACTCCTCGGCTATTCTTATGGCTGTTATTATGTCGTCGGCCCTGTGGGCATGGAACTTTGCCTTCAGATCACCTTTGATAACGGGAATCAGGGCCTCCATCTTGAAGTCCTTTTTGAAAGCGCCATCCTCGTCATCCCCGGACTCCTTTCTCTCCAGGTAATTACGGGCTTCAAAGAGTGCCTTCCGCAGGGTAGCAGCTGTACCAATCCGCGTACTGGGAATTCTGTCTTTTTCTTTATACACCCGCTTGGGGTTTTCACCGGTAGCCATCTTCATGGCGGTCGGCTCGCGGATCACAAGTTCATCCATTATCAGCGACCCGGCTGTCTTGATGCCCGCGAACTGACCCCCAATCACGTTTCCGGAACCAGGGCCGGTATTAACCGTGGTAACTCCTGCTCGGGCGGCATCCTGAAGTCCGAGACCGGAAGGATTTACCCCGTCCACCCCCCTGACCTGCGGGGTTAACGGGTTAGTCATTTCGTTGGTATCCTGCCCTTCCCAGCCCTCCCCTTCCTCGTGAATACCAACGTGCGTATGAGCATCCACCAGGCCCGGGAGTACGGTCTTTTCACCAAGATCGACGACTTCCTCTTCCTCTGGTACCTTCGCGTCCTCAAAGGGGCCAACGTAGTTTATCCGCCCTTCGTCGCCTATCAGCAGAAGGCCATCCGTTATTTCTCCTTTATCACCCATAGTTATAAGCTTAGAGGCTCTATAAGCTTTAGAAATAGCAATCACTCCTTATGCATTCTGGATTATAGGAACATTTACCCGTTTTTAACAGCTCAAACAGGGAAAGAAGAAGCAATTTAAGGATATAGGAAAAAGCCGTAAAAGCCGTTCTTGACTTAACTGTACTTTTTTCCTTATAATGTTTTGATTTTAACGGGGAGTATTAAAAAATTGAAAATTATTTATACTTATACTGGAAATTTTGCAGTTAGGAATCTTACTACCAATAATACGGGGGAAAACCTTCCCCTGTAGTCCCCTCTTCCCTCAAAAAATTCGCGTTTCCATCTCATGTAACGTTAATCATAGAAAAAAACAGAGCGGTAATTCACCTGGAGGTGAATCATGCAGACCAACAGACTCACCTGGGCAAGAAACCAGGCACTTCTCAACATAAGAGAGAAGCCATGTCAGACGGAAAAGGAATTACTCCAGAGCAATCCCGCTCACAGGGTAATTCTAAAATTCATCGAAGAGCTCAAGGATAAGGATTCGCGCCTTTTGCAGGTTTTTCCGGAAAAGCTGTCGTCCCAGCCAGCCCCGACTATCGCCGAGAGGCTCCACCCCCTCTTAATTAAACTTCTGGACCAGCCCCTCGAAGAGGTCGGACCAAGTTCCGAACTGGGGGCAGGGATTCTGGAACGCAGGGAGAAATTTCACCAGTTTATAGAAAGGCTTTACGACTTCTGGCGTGATTACACGAGATTTATAATTAAATGGACCGGTTACGGTTCGAGCGAAGAGGGTACGAGGCCCTATCTCCAGTTCAACAAAGAACTTGACGAACTGACTGAACTCGTCAGATCGGCTTACAGGTCGATAGCAGAAAACATTACGAGGACGCATCCCATAGTTTACCGTCAGGTTTCAGCCGGTTTTGAGGTCGGGCTTGCAGTGGACAAAAAGGAATTCGACTACCCGGATCTGATAAAGGAAAAGTTCGGCCAGGTACCGGTCATCGAACAGGTAACGATAGAACCCCCTTTCGTAATCGATCCCCCGATGAACAAACGTACAGGTATGTTCCGAGAAGCCGATAGCAATCCAATTTCCGGTGCGGATATAAACCCCCAGAAGTGGCTTTGCTATCCGGCCAAAGTAGGTGACCTCAGGATCGACGTATTTTTCCATCAGGACTTCACGGATCTCGGGACCTCTCTTGCCAACCTTTTCGAACTGGCAACAGGGGAAGAGCTTGAGAACGAACCGGACGCGGTTTACGCCTTCGGTCTATCTTCCCAACAAATGGAAGAATACGGTGATTTACCCACGGTGTTTTACCAGGACGAAGAAAGCGACTTGCTATATGGAGCTTTGCCCCGTGAACCGAGGTTCGGTTACTTCGGATACGTGAAAAAGATGATGCTGACCCTGCACAACAAAATTGCCATGGACAGAGGGCGCCTCCCTCTCCACGGCGCTATGACCCGGATTTTTATCAAGAACCAGGAGCCAGTAACGGTCGCGATCCTTGGCGGATCCGGTGCAGGCAAGTCGGAGACGCTTGAGGCTTTTCGCGTGATTGGAGAAGATCTGATCCAGGAAACGGAAA
>CAZWZR010000004.1:0-25036 GCA_964638365.1 uncultured Thermotogae bacterium
TTTCCGATCTCGGCTCGCTCTCCAGCACTTACCTGAGGCACGATACTTGGTCACACATTTGACGTACGTTAAACAATTACAGCTGAGGTAATAAGCCCCTTTAAAAAGCTTTCAGCCAAGTTAATAACCCTCAGGTAAGTACTGGAACCACCCCCGTAGCCTCCGATGGGATTTTCCTGAACGGTTTCCAAAGCTATAAATTCATTTTACACAGTTGCTTCTACAATATCACAAAGGAGGACCAGTATACACCGTTAAATCCCGGTATTAGATGGTCAAAACCGCCAATTCATTCTTATAAGGGATTAGCAGGGTTAAATCTTCCCTTCATTTAAATGTTGAGTTGAAGCTTTAACTGCATACAATCTAAGAAGAATTAAATAGTTATTTAAGTGTCTTATGGTTACCCTTTCAGGCTGCAAGAAAGCAGTCATTGTGATTTGAGAAATGAAAAGGCGCCCCATTGTACTGGTATTTCTCGCTCTGGTTTCCGGGATAGTCCTTGCAGGGAGCATTAACGTCCATTCCCTCCCCGGCTGGCCAATAGTCGGAATACTTTCCTCCATCGGACTGTTTGTGTCCGTTTCTTCTTCTAACCACCGAGTAAGGACAACTGCGATAGTCATCGGACTGGGATTCTTCGGAGTAATTATTTACGGTGCAAGTTACTTCGACCCCGGCGCGGTCCGAACGACGCCAGGGACACTCGACCAGGTCTCGGGTCAGGTCGTCACGTATCCCGAAAGAACCGGAAATGGCATTGAACTTACGCTAAAGCCGGAGAGCTACCGGGGAAAGATAAAGGTTTTCCTAACTGATAAGGCGGGCCGAAAAATCGATTACGGTGACGAGTTAGTGATTTCAGGGGGCTTTCAGCGACCAAGAAGTTTTGAGGGATTCGATTACGGAGAATACCTGCGCAAGCGGGGTATCTGGGCCGTGACTTACGACGGGACAATTGTTTCTTCGGACCCCGGCCGGGGAAACCCTTTAACGGAACTGGGCTGGCAGGTAAGGGAGGCCATTTCATTCAGGTACCGAAAATTACTCCCCGGCCACAGTGAATTCCTGGTCGCTTTGATATTTGGCGAGAGGAACTTGCTGGAAGAGGGCATAAGGAAAGCATTTACGGAAACCGGCCTGGCCCATCTTCTGGCCGCATCAGGACTCCATCTTGGATTGGTAATCGCGTTCAACTGGTGGCTTCTCGCCCGTCTGGGGTTAGCAAGGGGGTCAATCTACCTGCTGACCCTGCCCGTAGTTCTCCTTTACCTCACTGCGGTCGGGTTTAAACTCCCCCTGCTCCGGGCATCGCTGATCTACTTGTTCGGAGGGGCTCATTTCTACCTGGAGAAAAGCGGGCTGATCCTGAGTAACTGGTACGATCGCTACCAGGCGCTCGCCACCGCGGGACTTTTGCTGGTCCTCTACAACCCCGAAGGAATAACTACAGCCGGATTCCAGCTAAGTTTTGGGGCCACTTTTGCGATAATCCTGTTCGTAAAACCTATTAAAAAAGCTCTGCCCATCAAGCCGGACTACCTGGCGGGAGTTCTCGCCGCTTCCATTGCCGCTCAGATAGGCGTTGCACCAGTTCTGGCGGTTCATTTTCAGAGAATTCATCCCTGGGCTCCTCTGGCAAACCTCGTCGCCATCCCCGCCGTAACGGGGGTCCTCTACCTGGGGCTTCTCATCTTACCGCTGGGATACGCTCCACTCATTGGTTCGAGCCTTATACATCTGGAAATCTGGATAATCGACGGGTTTAGATGGTTAATCGGAGAGCTGACCGAACTACCACTGGTAGCCGTACCCCTACCGGACGTTACTCCGTTTGGACTTCTCTCCTACTTCATTCTGATATTTTGGTTAAAATGGAAGTTGAATGGCCTTCAAGAGAATGAAGAAAGCTCACTTCCGAAACTATCACAGAGGTAAGTCTATAGGCAGTCAAACCATGCAAGCAATTCAGAAGGTTTATAGGTCATCGTCCCCTTCTACATCAATGTAGGTCTCCTGTTTTTCGTCCCATTCCCTTTTAAACCAGTCCCGTCCGTAGCCGATTAGCTTCCTTCTAAACCAGGGAATTAATCCGGTTAAACCGATGACGTCCGTCAGAATACCAGGAGTGAGAAGGAAGGCCCCGGAAACCAGCAGTACGATTCCGTCAATCAGCTCCTCAGCTGGTAGTTTGCCCTGTCTCAGCTTCCCCCGCGTCCTTCTAAAAACGGATAGGCCCTCCTTACGGGCCAGGAGGGCCCCCACAACACCTGTTCCAACCACCGCTAGTGCCGTCGGAATTACCCCAATAGCAGACCCTATTTTAACCAGAAGGTATATTTCAATCAAAGGGAGGGCAGTGAACAGAAGTATAAGCCTGAAAGACATCGGGATCAGCTCTTTATCCAATATTTCCGGTCGTGGGAGGCTAGCTGTCAGCTTTGTCGCCGTCCTATTACTTCTAGCTCCTCTCGAACCTTTTCCAGCGCCTTCCTGCGGTGGCTAATTTCGTTCTTCTGTTCTTCGCCTAGCTGGGCAAGCGTTCTCTTGAACCCATCAGGGACGAAAACAGGGTCATAACCAAAACCAGAATCTCCGCGTGGTTTTCTGACTATCTCCCCGTTCAGAACTCCTCTGGCCATGTATCGTTCCTCGGGGGAAATAAACAGAGTTGCTATCGTAACGAACCGCGCCTCTCTATCATTGACCCCTTCCAGTCTCTCCAGGAGTAGTGAGAGGTTTTCCTCGTCAGTGGCATCGCGACCGGCAAACCTGGCGGAACGAGGCCCAGGTGCGCCGTCGAGACCGGCCACCTCCAGACCGGAATCATCGCTGAGAACCGGCAAACCCGTTTCTTCGTTTATCTCACGGGCCTTTTTCAGTGAGTTTTCCGCATAAGTATCGCCCGTTTCTTCGACGTCGGAAAACTCCCTATCACGGTAGGAAAATAAATCCAGGTCCTCGTCCCCCCGGGCAAGTATTTCTCTGGCTTCTTCTACCTTTCCCGGGTTCTTTGTTCCTAACAGGAGACGAAACTTACTCACTTTCGACCGATGCCAGTCCGCCTAACTCCAGTTCTTCTGCAAAGTGGCAGTGGACGTAGTGGTCGTCCTCGACCTCCCGAAACTCCGGCTCCGACTCGCTGCAGGCGGGTTCGCTGTAAGGGCACCTCGGGTGGAAGTAACAACCCGAAGGAGGATCAACCGGTGAAGGTACGTCACCTTCTAAGACTATCCGCTCTGACTCGAAGTCCGGGTTGGCAACCGGTACCGCCGACATCAGTGCTTCGGTGTAGGGGTGGAGGGGGTCGGAGAATAGCTTCTCCACCGAGCTGAGCTCTACGATCTGGCCGAGGTACATTACCGCTACCCTGTCGCTTATGTGTTTGATAACGGATAGATCGTGGGCGATAAACAGGTAGGTCAGTCCAAACTCCTCCTGGAGGTCCTCCATCCGGTTTAGCACCTGAGCCTGGATGGAGACATCCAGCGCGGATACGGGCTCATCAGCTATGATCAGCTGTGGGTCGAGGGCCAGTGCACGCGCGACACCTATCCTCTGTCTCTGGCCACCGGAGAACTCGTGCGGGTAGCGCTTCATGTGGTTTTCGGTCAGGCCTACGGCCCGAAGCAGTTCCTTGACTCGATCGTTCCTTTCCTGTTTGGAACCAATCCCGTGGACGACCAGCGGCTCCCCGACTATGGAGGCTACCGTCATCCTCGGGTTGAGCGAGGAGTAAGGGTCCTGAAAGATTATCTGCATGTCACGCCGGAGTGTCTTTAGTTCCCCTTTGGAAGCACCGGCGATGTCGACTATCTTTCTGGTTCCGTTTCCGAGTTCCTCGCTGCGGAAGAGCATCTCCCCGGCGGTGGGTTCGATCAACCTCAATATGGTTCTGCCGGCAGTCGTCTTGCCACAGCCACTTTCGCCAACCAGTCCGAGGGTCTCACCTTCACGGATGAACAGGTCAACGTCGTCTACGGCCTTTACGTGTCCGACTACCCGCTTGAATACACCTTTACGGACGGGAAAGTACTTCTTCATCCCGCTTACTTCAAGTAACCGATCCTGTGACTCCATCTCTACCACTAAAGTTCACCCCTATTAATGATCAATATGCAACCAGCAGGAGGATTTATGACCGTCCTCGACTTCGACCAGCGGCGGGTCTTCCTCCCGGCAGATATCCATCGCGTGCGGGCACCTGTTGTTGAAGGGACAACCGTCTGGCACCTGGTACGGATCCGGAACTACACCTTTGATGGGCTCAAGGCGTCCCTTGTCGACGTCCAGCGACGGGATCGACTCCATCAACCCCTGCGTGTAAGGCATGGTCGGGTTGTGGTAGATCTCCCCGACGTTGCCGCTTTCGACGATCTTGCCGAGGTACATGACGACGACGTAATCGGTGATCTCCGCTATTACACCCAGGTCGTGGGTGATGAACATGATCGAGGTATCGAACTCCTCCTGCAGATCGTCCATCAGTTCCAGGATCTGGGCCTGAATTGTCACGTCCAGTGCGGTGGTCGGCTCGTCGGCTATCAACATCGTCGGGTTACAGGAAAGGGCCATGGCGATCATCGCCCGCTGCCTCATCCCGCCCGAGAGCTGGTGCGGGTACTCGTCGACCCTCTGTTCGGGTAAGGGAATACCTACCTCTTCTAACATCTGGATCGCTATCGATCTGGCTTCCGACTTGCCAACGTCCTGATGGAGGGTTATCGCCTCCATTATCTGGTTACCGATGGTAAATACGGGATTGAGGGAGGTCATCGGCTCCTGGAATATCATCGCTATCTCGTTACCCCGTATGGACCGCATCTGCTGACCCTTTGGATCCAGGCTGGTCAGGTCGATTGGTTCCCCCCCGTTCCGGTAGTAATTTATGCTTCCGCCTTCGATCTTTCCCGGAGGCATCGGAACCAGTCCCATGATGGACAACGCCGTTACGGACTTGCCACAGCCGCTTTCGCCGACAACGCCCATCGTCTGTTGCTTGTCGATGTCGAAGGTTACACCGTCAACGGCTTTGACCACGCCGTCTTCCGTGTAGAAATACGTCTTAAGGTCGTTTAATTCAATTAAAGGCATAAATCCTCCAGAGGAAAAATTCAGCTAAATGATCGACAAAAGCAGACTCGAAATCATAAAAATAGCTGCCAGTGCTGAAGTGGCGGTCCTTTTTGGGTCGGTCTCCTCGTCCCTGCCAAAAACCGTACTGGAGCCACCAGCACCAAAAGCACCACCAATCCCGGCATGTTCGCTCATCTGGATTAAAACTATGCCGACCAAACCAACAGAACTAATATAGAATATCAATCTTACTATTAATGCTAGCATTTTACCTCCTAATATTATAACCTGCTTCGATTATTCGCAAACGAAACAAATCTGCGTATTGGGTTCACCGGGTGAAAAGCAACTCCGCGAATTTCATGTCCTTCTCCGTGGTCAACTTCACGTTTTCCCTATCACCGGTTACGATTTTTGGATCGATATCCCAGTATTCCATCACTGCTCCGCTATCGTCCGAATAATACTTACCCACCTCGACCGATTCCTGCAGTGCCTCTAATACGAGCTCTCTCTCGAAACACTGTGGCGTTTGCACTCGAACGAGTCCGTCCCTATCCACAGTGGAGCCAGCAAATCCGTTCTTCCTCTTCCTTATGGTATCCACCGGCCTGATTCCTGGGAAGGCCGCCCTGTACTCGATGGAGGCCTGCAACAATTTTTCGGTCAACTGAGAGGTAAAGTTCGGTCTCGCTCCATCGTGAACGAATACGTAATCCGACTTAAGCTCGCGTAAACCCGCGAGAGAAGAATCTTGCCTCTTCTCTCCCCCCACAACCGTACTGACGGAAGCTTCACTTCCTATTTCAGGTATTACCTTTCTTTCCAGTTGAGCTTTGTCTGCGCCGTTATAAACGAGCACCAGATCGTCCGTAATTCCGGAATCCGTAAAAGTTTCAATGGAATGCTGCAGGACGGTCTTGTTTCCTAACTCCCGGTAGACCTTGTTAAGGTCCCCGTCCATCCTGTTACTTTTACCGGCAGCAAGAATTACTGCCCCGACCGTTTTGTCCCTGTACATTTCCGGACTACTCTTCGCTCCCTTCCTCGCTGGAGGATGTCGTGATCTGCTCTAATTCCTCATCGGCTAAGGAGTAGACGTAAATCTCCCAGACATCAGTTCGGTCGGAATTAAATATTACTTCCGACGTTCCGTTCCAACGTGGATTGACGTCCTGACCGGAATCCTGGGTAAGTCTTTTCTCGTTCGATCCGTCTACGTCAACCGTATAAATGTCGGTATTATCGTCCCTCTGAGACACGAAGACAATGCGCTCGCCTTCCGGCCCCCAGTCCGCACCCCAGTCATCGTAGTCGTTATCAGTTATCTGCGTCCTTTCCCCTGTTTCACGGTTCATCCAGAACAACTGAAAGTTCCCGTCGACCTTGGAGGAGAAGACGATTGATTCCCCCTCCGGGGAAGTATCGGGTTGCCATTTCTGGATCTCCGGTCCCTGGTTAAGCATTGAACAACCCGAAAGAAATAAAGCCAAACCCCCAATCAGCAAAACCAGCAAAACGATCCTTTTCATTATTATTCCTCCACTTCGTAGTTGCCTGAGCGGTTAATCCCCCCCACCCAGGATTTCTTTCCGGTTTTCCAAAAACTCGCATTCAAGTCAAAGTCAAAGGCACAAACCGGATTGGCAATAAGAAAGTTTAGGGCCGACTTGACCTTTTTGCAATGTTATGATATCCTTAAATTCGCTTTGGAAACCACTTGTGATACCTGCAAAGAGGGATATATCCTGTCAAAAAATTGGACTGTTAAAGAGATTTTAGATTGGACCAGGGACTATTTTAAGGAGGCAGGGGTAGAAAAATCTCGTCTGGAGGCGGAACAGCTCCTGGCACACACCCTGGATGTCGACAGACTCGATCTCTACATCAATCCGGATAGGCCACTCGATCAAGAGGAACTGGATCAGTTTAGACCTCTGGTAAAGAAGAGAAAATCCGGCCAACCTCTGCAGTACCTGACGGGTCAAATATCTTTTATGGGGTTGAATCTAAAAATCGACGAAAGGGCTTTAATACCCCGGCCCGAAACTGAAGAAATGACGGAGGAAATCCTCTCCCAGTTCAGGGAACGGGAGAAAACAAAGGTACTCGACCTGGGTACTGGTTCGGGAGCAATAGCAATAGCACTGGCCCGTTTTTTGGTTAAACCGGAAATACTTGCCGTGGACAGAAGCACCGAAGCTCTGGCCCTGGCTCGGGAAAATGCCGAGAGAAACGAGTTAACTGATCGTGTGGAGTTCCGTGAATCCGATTGGTTCTCGGAGGTAAGCGGCCAATTCGACGTGATCGTCTCTAACCCTCCATACGTAGAGAGTGCCGAACTTTCAAAATTGAAGAGCGAAGTAAGAGACCACGAACCCAGAGAAGCGCTCGATGGAGGGGAGGACGGTCTGCGTGAGATAGAAAAGATACTGAAGAATTCGAGCAATCACCTGACGAACGATGGTGCAGTATTCCTGGAAATTGGCCATAATCAAGGGGAGAGAGTCAAGAAACTTGCAGATTCGCAAGACCTAACCAGGGTCAATATAAAACAGGATACCCAGGGCAAGGATAGAGTTATTTACGGTGAAAAAGGAGAGTAACCATGTCAAAAATCGTTCAGGTAGCTGAACTGTCTATCTATGATGAGGAAGACGAGGTCATTTTGGAGAACCTGAGCTTTAACCTCGAAAGAGGCAAAATGGCCCGGCTGTCCGGTCTAACTGAAAGGCAGTACGACGTTCTATTTCACGTTCTCACCGGAGAAATATCTCCGGATTCCGGCCAGGTTGTCCTCTCGAATAGAAACGTGGTCCGATTGAGCAGGAATAAGAGAAAGAAAATGCTTCGGGACGAAGTAAGCTTTCTCCCAAAAGACTTCACACTACCAGGGGAGAAAACCGCTTTACAGTCATTGCAATTCAAACAAGAAATTACGGGGCCCGTGAGGGATCCAGATGAACAACTAGAAGAAACTTTGCAGTTATTGGAGTTAACCGGCGAGGGGGAAAAACGGGCGAAAAAATTCGACTCCCTGATGAGAGTCAAAACCGCGCTGGCACTGGCGATAATAAACCGGCCTGAGGTGTTAATTTGTCATAGATCTTTCTCCGCCTTAAACTCATCTGAGGTGAGCTCGGTTATTGAGGTTCTTTCAAAAGTGAACGAACAAAAGAACCTAACAATACTGCTTCTGACCGACGACCTGTCGGACAGTTATAAAAGTATAAACGTAATTGAGAGCAATCTGGATAGCAGAGTAGTCGGGACGGAACAATGAAAAATACTTTCTTCTTTACAAAGGAACTTGGAGGCCTGGTGGACCGAGAGAAGATGGCCAAAGTTCTCGGTGCACTGTTATCGGTTTTCCTATTTTTGGTTTTGCTGTACGTACTGTTACTTCCAAAAGACCAACCACTCCGGACGTCATCCGAACTCGAGTATTTTCCCCAGGGCCATAGGACGTTAGCTCGTATAGAAAATGGGTTATCCTCAAGCTCAATTGACGATCTTTACCTCTCACTCAGACGCCTTGATTCCGTAGAAAACATCATCTTGGTGCTTTCGGAGGAAGTTCAACAGGGGATACTTAACTTACCCCCCGAACTACCTGAGGATTCCAATTACTTTTTAATTAAAACTTCCAACCGGGATCAGTTGCTGGAGGAATTAAAAACTCAACCGGAAATTCCCGTGGTTACGGTACTATCCGGTCAAGCCAGTAGCCGTTCTTCCGGTTCGCTGAGCCTTTGGTTGAAGGTGATAATCCTGCTTGCTGGTTTCTTCATGGCTGGATTGACCTTTTATTTAATTCGATCATTTACACGGGATTTATTGGATAGCTGGGAGGGTGAACTGGAGATCATCAAGTACTCCGGAGGGTCAAGGTTATCGGTGAAAACCCCTCTGGTGATGATCGGATCCCTGACCGGTCTCCTAGGTTCAATTCTAGGTGTGATCCTTCTATTCTTGCTCTCACTCTGGTCAAGCACCGGTATATGGTTGAGCCGGTACCTGTCCGGTTCACTGGAGGGAACACCTCTGCTTGTAATTGCAGGATGGTCCCTGCTTCTGGGAATAATTCTGGGTTTCCTCGCCTCTCTGTCAAGCACCAGGTTGGTCGACGAAAAGTGGAAATGGGAATTAAACAACCGATAATTACAGGTGATAGAATTGGATAGAGGAACCGCATTAAATCTGGTAGAAGAAAACATATCACAGGATAATCTGATTAAGCACATGAAGGCCGTAGAAGGGGGAATGAGAGAACTGGCCAGCTACTTTGATGAGGACCAGAAAAGTTGGGGTATCGCCGGACTCCTGCATGACCTGGATTACGAAGAGACTGAGGACGACGCGGAGAAACATGGTTTACTCACAGTCGAGATGCTCCAGGACAAGGACCTTACGGATAAACAACTCGCCGCGATAAAGGCCCATGCGGGGCAGAAGGACCCGGAAACCAGAATGGAAAAGGCAATTTATGCAACGGACCCTCTTACCGGTCTAATTGTAGCTGGGGCACTCGTTCATCCTGAGGGGTTAGGAGAAATGGATCCGGAGTTCATTAAGAACAGGTACGATGAAAGCAGTTTTGCGAAGTCCGTCGACCGGGAAGCGATCAAAAGCTGCGAGGAACTCGGGTTCGAGTTAAAGGAGTTCTTTGAGGTCGTACTGCGGGGAATGCAACGGATTCAGGGAGAACTGGGTCTATAAAGACCAAAAAACCCCGCCGTCCAGGCGGGGTTTTCAAGATGCACTACATATTTCTTAATTTCTAATTATTGGACCACACAATTGAGCCTTTCTTACGAAAAAATCACTCAACGAAAGTCAACCGGGCCATTTCTGCTCCATCCCCGCGTCTCGGCGGGAGTCGCAGAACCCTGGTATAGCCGCCGTCTCGATCGCTAAAGTCATCAACTATCTCATCGAAGAGGTCCGATACCGCTTGCTTGTCCTCTATAAAACTAAAGGCTCGTTTACGTGCATGATCGTCTCCCTTCTTGGCCAGCGTTACCATCCGATCCGCATAGCGGCTAGCTTCCTTTGCCTTAGCAACAGTTGTATCCACTTTGCCGTGTAGGATGAGGTCCTTTACGAGGTTGGAAAGTATACTCTTTTGGTGGCTCGATTCCGCGATATTCCAACCTTTTGTCTTATGATCCATCGTTATCTTCCTCCTTATCTGCCAGTGAATAACCAAGCTCTTCTAGCTTCTCTTCGACTTTTTGCAACGTTTTACTGCCAAAACCATGGATGTCAAGCAACTGGTCCGATGTCTGGTTCAGCAGGTCCTCAAGTGTTTCGACACCCTTCTCCTGCAAGAGGTTACACGCACGCTGGTTGAACCCGAGGTCCTCCAGTCTTTCTTCGAACTCTTCCGGTACTTCTTCCTCTACTTCCTGCAGTGTGCCCAGTTCACCAAACGGGTGGTCCGGCAGGTTGGAAAAGAGCTCAAACCTGCGAGCAAGTACGCGAGAAGCACGTCCAACCGCTTCTTCAGGCCTTATACCGCCATCCGTCTTCAGTTCAAGTTCCAGCCGGTCGCAATCCTCTTTTCCACCGGCTCGGACTTTTTCCACGTCAAAATCAACCTTCTGGACAGGAGAAAAGTCCGAGTCTATAGGAATTACGGATAGAGGGGAATCCTCGACCTTGTTTTCATCCGCCGAGCGGTAACCCATACCGGCTTCAACGTCCATCTCCATATTTAGCTCCGCTCCATCAGCCAGGTGGGCAAGCGAATGCTCTGGGTTAATCACTTTCACCCCTGATTCTATCTGCAAATCTGCGGCCGTAACTTCCCCTGGCTGGTCCGCTTCCAGATACAGCTTTCTTTTTTCAGCTCCGTCCAGGCGAAGTGATAATTCCTTGACGTTCATGAGGATTTCTATGATATCCTCTCTCACGCCTTCTATTGTGTCGTATTCATGGTACTTTCCGTCAAATCTCACCCGGGTTACTGCAGCTCCCGGAACCATGGACATCAGGACCCGTCTTAGAGAATTCCCCAGGGTCGTTCCCATCCCTCTCTCCAGCGGTCCAACTACGAGATTACCGCGGTCGCTTTCCAGTTCTTCGAAATGAACGTCTTCCGGCTCTATGTATTCTAACATTAGCCCTCCGCTATTTCTTAAATTCTATCTTGAGTAGAACTCCACAATCCTGTTGACCTGAAGCGTCTCCTCTACGTCTTCAATAGCGGGCTCGGATAAAACAGAAGCTCTCATATTGTCTGGCTCTACGTCTACCCAGGCAGGAACATTGGGGCCATCTTCTTTTACCAGTTCCCGTAACCCCTCTTTATCCCGTGAATTCTTCTTGAAGGCAACGACGTCACCCTCTTCTGTCGTGTAAGAAGGAACATCAATAGGACGGCCGTTTACCTCTATATGACCGTGGTTAATCAACTGGCGTGCCTGATCACGAGATTGAGCCAGCCCACTCCTGTAGAGAACGTTGTCCAGTCTCCTCTCAAGCTTCCTCAGCAGGACCTCTCCAGTAACTTCCTTGCTCGATTGCGATTCCTCGAAGTATTTTCTAAATTGCTCTTCCCGCAATCCATAAATGCGGCGGGCCTTCTGTTTTTCACGCAACCTGATCCTGTACTGAGACCAGCGAGATCTACTCTCTCCAGCCTCTCCAGGCGGATATGACTTACGAGTTAACGGACATTTATCGCTATAGCATTTTTCACCTTTCAGAAATAACTTCGTCCCTTCGCGTCTGCATTTCTTACACTTGGCTTCGGTATCTCTTCCCATTTTATCAGTATCCTCCTCTTAACTGTGTGCCCGGGGGGTAATATTTGCTACCTTGGTTACCTCTATCCCGGCCCCTTCGATGGTTTGAATCACGGAATTTCGCCCGGACCCGGTACCTTTTACGGTGACTATGACCGAGTTGACTCCGTACTCCCTCAATTCTTCTACAAGGTTCTCGGCAGCAACCTGAGCGGCGTACGGGGTGCCCTTCCTCGAACCCTTAAACCCCACTGCGCCGGGAGTCACCCACGATATTACGTCTCCATCAGTGTCCGTCAGGGTCAGTATAGTGTTATTAAAAGAAGCATGTACGTGGACTCTTGCCTTGTTTAGCTTAACTTGTTTTCGTGCCAATTAAATCTCTCCCTGTTTATAACTCAGCGTTACTTACCTGCCTTCGCTTCCCTCGGACCTTTCCAAGTTCTCGCATTGGACTGGGTCTTCTGGCCGCGAACTGGCAAACCTACTTCGTGCCTTTCCCCGCGATAGCACCCGATATCCTTCAGTCGCTGGATATCCGCTTCGACCTTTCTTTCGAGGTCTCCCTCCACGCGGTATTCGTCTATTTCATTACGCAGCTTGGCTACGTCCGCTTCAGTCAGGTCGTAAACGTATTCGTCCGGATCAACACCCGAGGCCTCGGCAACTTTCCTTGCTCTATTATCACCTATTCCCTTTATATAAGTAAGGGATATCTTAACCTTCTTATCCTCCGGTATATCCACACCTGCTAACCTTGGCATCCTTAATCACCTGTTGTATGAGTTAACCCTGGCGCTGTCTATGTTTCGGGTTCTTGCATTCAACTTCCACCCGACCATTGCGCCTGATTATTTTGCAGTCGTCACAGATCTTTTTTACAGAACTTCTTACCTTCATATTCAGTCCCCTCCTCTATCAGGATTCGCGATAAACTATCCTGCCCTTGCTTAAATCATGGGGTGAGAACTCTACCAGAACTCTATCTCCGGGTACTATTCTGATAAAATGCTTTCTAATTTTACCGGATATGTGACAAATCGCCTCGTGCCCGTTATCCAGCTCTACCTTGAACATCGAATCCGGCAGAGCCTCTACGATCTCGCCCCTCTTCCTGATTATATCGTCATCTTCTTCTTCAGCCATGGCTCTTTATAGACCACCTCTTACGTAAACTTCAGGTCCATCCTCGGTGGCAGCAACCATCCCTTCGAAGTGAGCGGAGGCGCCACGATCCGCTGTAACCGTCGTCCAGCCATCGTCAAGAACTTCCACTTTTTTATCGTCAAGTTTAACCATCGGTTCAATACAGAAAACCATCCCTTCTTTCACCCTTTTTCCGGTACCGGGTTCCCCGTAGTTCGGAATCTGGGGATCCTCGTGCATGTCGCGACCGATACCGTGTCCTACGAATTCCTTTACAACTGAATATCCGTTCGACTCCACGAAAGATCCGATTGCATGAGAAATATCACCAATGCGGTTCCCGGGTTGAACCTTCCTCAAGCCCCTGGTAAGGGATTCCTCAGTTGTTGTAATAAGATCGACCTTTGGTTTATCTACTTCGCCCACAGGAACTGTGGTCGCAAAATCCGCGAACAGTCCTTTTCGCTCTATTCCCACATCGATCGAGAGCAAGTCACCTGAGTTTAGTTGTCTTTCACCAGGGATACCATGCACGACTTCTTCGTTTATCGATGTGCAAAGAGAGCTGGGGAAACCGCGGTAGTTCTTGAAAGCAGGAGTACCATCTGCTTCTTCAATAAGCTGTTCAGCATACTGATCAAGAGCCCCGGTAGTTACTCCGGGCTCAACTCTGGATACAACCTGATCCATTACTTCCCGTAATATACTAGCGTTTTCTCTCATTATTTCAAGTTCCGAACTGGATTTTATCTTTATCATTGAACGTCTAACTTGGCCAGGGCAGCCTCTATTTCTTCGTAAACCTGGTCGGGGCTCTGCTCCCCGTCCACCTCCGCCAGCAATTCCTTTCCCGAGTAGTAATCGATTAACGGAGAGGTCTCTTCAAGGAAGGTCTCGAACCTGTCACGGATTACTTCAGGTTTGTCGTCATCACGCTGGTAAAGTTCCTCGCCACATTCATCACATATTCCTTCCTGGTCGGGCTTTTTAAAGTTCTTGTTATAGATCTTCCCGCAATTCGAGCATACCCTCCTCGCAGACAGTCGCCTGACCGCTTCTTCCTTATCTATTTTTATGTAAAGAACCAAATCGAGGTCCAGAACGGCCTCAAGTTCTTCTGCCTGGTCAATGGTCCTGGGGAAACCGTCGAAGAGGTAACCCTTATCCTGACCCAGCCTTTTCTTCACCATATCCACGACGAGTTCGTCCGGAACCAGGTCCCCGCGGTCCATGTACCCTTTTGCCTCCTGTCCGAGCTCCGTTTCCTTGTCAACTTCCTCTCGCAGTATGTCACCCGTAGCTAAATGATTTATCCCTCTTTCATTGACGAGCTTCTCTGCCTGAGTACCTTTACCCGCACCTGGACCTCCAAGCAAAACCAGGTTGAGTTCTGACTCTTTCGATCTCAAGTTAACTTCTCCTCCCAAGTATTGCCGAACCTCCGGCTTCGGTCAGGCTGTCGTAGTGCCTCATCACCATGTGAGACTCTATCTGCATGAGGACATCCAGCCCGACACCAACTACAATCAACACGGAAGTACCTCCAAGCCAGAACGAGGTGAGTCCACTTATCGCAGTAAACACGTAAGGCAATACCGCGATGGCACCCAGGAACATAGCGCCAACAAGGAGCAACCGATTTAGGATCGAACTTATGTAATCTACCGTTGATTCACCCGGTCTAACGCCAGGAATAAATCCACCTGACTCCTTGAGGTTGTTCGCCACGTCGTTCGGGTCGAAGATTATCGAACTATAGAAATAAGTAAAGAATATTATCAAAAGTACGTAGGCAACAAGGTAAGGAATACTCCCTCTCTGCACGTACTGAGTCATCCAGGAGAGTCCTGGGGCCCACTGAGCAAGCGTCATAGGCAGCGAGAGCAGAACCGAAGCAAATATAATCGGTATAACGCCGCCCTGATTGACCTTAATCGGGAGGTGGCTAGTATGACCACCGTAAACTTTCCTGCCAGCAGTCCTCTTTGCGTACTGAATTCGTATCTTTCTTCTTCCCTGCTGAACTATCACTACACCGGCTATTACAACGATAAACACGGCAACCAGAATCAAACCCCAGAGCGGGCTGACGCTTCCGTAATTAACTTCTACCCAGGTACTATACAGCTGGCTTGGAAAACGGGCCATTATACCGGTCATTATCAGAACGGATATTCCGTTACCGATGCCGTTCTCCGTAATTCTTTCCCCAAGCCACATCAGGAAAACCGTCCCCGTGGTCATTGACAGAACGGAAGTCACGAAGAACAGGACAACCGAACCTTCCACCATCCCCTGACGGACGAGGAAAAAGCTCCATCCGTACGACTGGATAAAAGCAATAGCCAGAGTTCCGTACCTCGTGTATTTGGTTATAACCTTCTTCCCCTCACGACCCTGCTGCTGGAGCTCCTTAAGTTTTGGAACCACTGCGGTAAGCAGGCTCATTATAATCGAAGCATTAATATAGGGAGTGATACCCAGCCCGAATAGCGTACCACGACCGAGCGCCCCTCCGGTAAACATGTTCAGGTACTGGAGTATATTACCCCCGCCCCCTTCAAACAAGCTCTGCAGGGCCTGGGTTGAGATACCCGGAATTGGAATGTGAGTCCCGGCACGAAATATCGCAATTGCTCCGAGAGTAAATAAAATCCGTTTCCGGAGCTCCGGTATTTTTACTATACTGGTTAATTGATCAAGCACGGCTTATCACTCTTCCTCACCAACCAGTTCCCATTCTCCCCCTGCCGCCTCAATCTTTTCCTTGGCACCGGAACTAAAATCATGGGCTTGAACGGTCAACTTACTTTTCAACTCTCCGTCCCCCAGAATCTTTAACCCGTCTTCCGATCTACCTATCAATCCGTCTTCTTTTAACTGCTCCGGATCGACTGATTCTCCGTCCTCGTACCTATTGAGCTGGTGAACGTTTATCCATTCAGGATGACGCTTGTTGGGGTTGGAAAAACCTACTTTGGGAAACCTGCGCCAGATCGGTGTCTGACCACCTTCGAAGCCCACTTTGGTCTTTCCACCGCTTCGGGCGTTCTGACCTTTCGTACCCCTTCCCACCTCGTGGCCGCCCTTTCCTGAACCATAACCTCTACCACGCCTGGTTTCCTTCTGCGTGCTTCCTTCCGGGGTTTCCAAGTCATCCAGATTTTTCATCTCTGAAATGCCTCCTCGAGTTCATCGACGTCCTTACCCCTCCGTTCGGCGGCTTCTTCGGGTGTCTTCAGGCGACTAAAACCTTCTATAACCGCCTTCGCTAAAGTCATCGGGTTATTGGTACCAATAGATTTCGTCAGAATGTTATCAAGTCCCGCCAGGCGAGAGACAGTCCCAACGACGTCACCTGCTATGATACCCGTACCTCGGTAAGCGGGTTTCAAAATCACTTTCCCTGCCTTAAACTCCCCGGTTACCTGGTGAGGAATAGTACCATCGACGATCGGGACTTCGATTAAGTTCTTTTTCGCATCTCTGACCGCTTGTTCGATAGCCTGGGGGATCTCATCGGTATTTCCTGAGCCTACTCCAACTCTACCCTCGTAATTTCCGGCTGCAACCAGAACGCGGAACCGTAAGTTCCTTCCACCTTTGGTTACCTTGCTAACCCTGCTGATATCGATAACGTTGTCGTCAAATTCGTCTTCCTGCCGATTGTTTCTTGCCATAACTAAAAGTCTAGTCCCTCCTCTCTCATCTGGTCGGCCAGTGCCTTTACCTGCCCGTGATACGGGTAACCGCCCCGATCAAAGACTATCGAGTCGTAACCTTCCTCGAGCAATTTAGAGGCCAGTAAAGAGCCTACCTCTTTTGCCGTTTCAAGAGTGGCGTTTTCCACATCTTCCTCCAGTTCCGGGCTCAAGCTCGAAGCAGCTGCAAGCGTTTCCTCGTTCATATCATCTATTGCCTGAGCATAAATATGCCTATTGGATTTCTTCACGTATACCCGGGGCTTACGAGGCGTCCCTCGAACTTTACTTCTGATCCTCTGATGCCTTATCTTTCTCCTGCTTTCTCTATCGACTTTTGGCACTGATGAATCCTCCTAAGTTCTAATTTTGACGAATTAATCGGGAAATACTACCCTATCTCTGCTTCTTCTCCACCTGAGAGTTTACCTTCTTTCCTGATAATCTCTTCTCCTTTGTACTTGATCCCTTTTCCTTTATAGGGTTCCGGCGGTCGGAGACTCCTTATATCCGCTGCAACCTGCCCAACTTTTTGTTTCTCCGGGCCTTTTATCGTAACCTGATCGTTGTCCTCGACTTCTGCCTCTATGTCCTCCGGCAGATCGTACTCTATAGGGTGTGAATATCCCAGTTCGAAGACAAGATCCGAACCCTGTTCCCTTACTCGATACCCAAGACCTTCCAGAACCAGAGTTTTTTCAAACGGCTCTACCAAGCCTTCAATCATATTTGCAACCAAACTACGGTATAAACCGTGCTTTTCCTTGTATTCCTTGCTATCCCCTTTCCGCTTCATTACTAGTTCGCCTTCATCAGTTTCGGCCGTGACGAAGTCCGGATCGAACTCCTGGCTAAACTCAAGGCCGCTCTCGTTTCTGGCCGTTACGACGCCATCATCCAACGAGAGTTCGACCCCTTCCGGTATGTCGATCGGTGCCTTTCCTACCTTGGACATCTCAATCACCTCACCAGACCTTCAAGAGCAATTCCCCGCCAACTCCTTCTTCCCGGGCCTCTTTACCGCTCAGCAAACCTCTGGAAGTACTAAGCACGGCAGTTCCAAGCCCGCCCAGGACTTCCGGTATTTCGTCCCTGGATACGTAATTCCGTCTCGACGGTTTGCTTTCTCGTTCTATTCCCTCAATTACCGGTTCTCCTTTATTATAACTAAGTTCCACCTCGAGAGTCCTCTTGTTCCCTTCCATCTCTTCTACTTCGTAGCCCTCGATGAAGCCTTCACCCGCAAGTACCTCCGCTACTGATTCCTTCAAATTGGAACCTGGCAGGGAGACGGAATCGTGCCCCATCCGACTGGCGTTCCTTATCCTGGTTATCATATCACCAATAGGGTCCTGCATGGTCATGTTCTTCCTCCCGGTATTTCTTACCTTTACCAGCTAGCCTTTTGTATCCCGGGTAACTCCCCTTTATGGGCGAGCTCCCGAAAGCAAACACGGCATATTCCAAAGTCCCTCATGTAGCCCCTGGAACGACCGCAGATGCTACACCTGTTATTATCCCTGACATCGTATTTTTTATCTTTTTCGGATTTTTCTACTAAAGCTTTACGTGCCATAACACCCTCCTGTTATTCTCTAAACGGAGAACCGAGCTCGTCCAAGAGGTAGTAACCCTCTCTATCCGTTTCAGCACTCGTTACGATTGTCACGTCCATTCCCTGAACCTGCCTGACGTCATCAAAAGTGATTTCAGGGAAAACCAACTGCTCATCTATCCCCAGGCTATAGTTTCCCCTTCCGTCAAAGGAGTCCGGAGATAGACCACGAAAGTCCCTGATACTAGGCAATGCCAAATTGTATAACTTGTTCAAAAACTCGTAGGCCCTTTCTTCCCTTAAAGTAACCTTACAGCCCACGGGAACACCTTTTCTGATTTCGAAATCTGAAATGGCCTTCCTGGCCCTCGTTATGACGGGTTTCTGACCGGTTATCGTTTTCAGGTTTTCCATGGCACCTTCTAGTATACCAGGATCTTCCCGTTCCGAGATACCCATATTTATGACAACTTTGTCGATCTCGGGAACTTCCATCGGGTTATCGTAACCCAGCTCGCTCATCAGCTTATTGCTGATTTCCTCTTCGTACTTTTCGTTCAGCATTGCTTAATCCAGAACCCCCTCACAATTCTTACAGACCCTAACCTTCTCTCCCCCTGCTTCGTCGAATCCAACCCTTGTAGGTTCACCACAGGACGGACAGACGGGGAGTACGTTGGATATATCAATCGGCTCCTCACGCTCGATTATCCCGGGCTCCTTCTGTTGCTGGGTCCTTTGTTGATGCCGCAGGCGAAAATTTACGTTTTCAACCACGATTCTATTGTTCTCCGGATCGACGCTGAGAACTTCGCCTTCTTTGCCCTTGTCGTTGCCGGAAATGACCTTGACCCGATCACCTTCCTGTACTTTCCTCATTCTTACCTCCTATAAGACCTCGGGAGCCAGGGAAATGATCCTTAGCATATTACCTTCTCTTAGCTCCCTGGTTACGGGGCCAAAAATCCTTGTCCCGACGGGTTCCATATTTTCATCAACCAGTACTGCCGCGTTATCGTCGAACCTGATATAGGAACCGTCCTCACGGCGATAATTACTTGTGGTTCTAACTATGACTGCCCTCACTATCTCCCCTTTTTCCAGATCGCTATCGGGGATTCTCTTCTTAACGGAGGCAATAATAACGTCTCCGATTGTACCTCTGTTTTTATTGGATTGCCCTAAGACGTTTATACATCTCAGCTTCTTTGCACCTGAGTTATCGGCGACTTTTAGTTTCGTCTCTTGCTGGATCACGATTCCCCTCCCGTCTCGTCCAGTACCTCTTCCAGCTTCCACCTCTTTTTCTTACTGGTTGGTCTCGTCTCGCTGATAAGAACCCGATCGCCTTCGACCGCTTCTTCTTCCTCGTCATGAGCGTAAAACTTTGACCGCTGCTTCAAGTACTTTTCGTACCGCGGGTGCTGCCTCTGGGTATCTACCGCAACGGTAATTGTCTTATCCATGGCCGCGCTAACGACCCTGCCTTTTTTCTTCTTTTTCATCTTACTCCACTCCTTCGCTTTCTCTTTCCCTTTGAATCGTTTTGACCCTGGCGATATCCTTCTTGGTCTTCTTCAACTCAGCCGTATTGTCCAGTTCACCGGTAGATTTCTGGAACCTCAGGTTAAATAACTTCTCCTCCAGCTCACCAACCTTCTCCTCCAGCTCCTCGTCAGTCAAGTCCCTTATCTCGCTCGGCCTCATTCTTCTCCTCCCAGTTTCAGTCTTTCTTTAAGTCTGGTTTCCAGAGGTAACTTGTAAGAGACCAATTTATGAAGTTGCTTTGCTTTCTGGAGATCAACTCCGGAAAATTCGAAGATAAGCCTGCCGGGCCTGATAACGGCAACCCAGTCGGCTGGTTCTCCTTTACCTTTACCCATTCTGGTCTCGGCCGGAGTCTTGGTTACCGGCTTGTCGGGAAAAACCTTAACCCAGATCTTCGAGTCACGCTGGGTTTCGTGGGCGAGAGTCATTCTTGCCGTCTCTATCTGCTTGCTCGTCAACCAACCGGGGTCCGTGGCCTGAATTCCATATTCGCCAAAAGTTACCGTATTACCCCTGCTGGCCTTTCCCTTAGTTCGTCCTCTATGCTGTTTTCTATGCTTCGTTTCTGCTGGATATAGTGCCATTTCTTACCATCCTTGCCTTGAGAATTAAAGACTCAATCCCTCGGGGACTCCCTCGGGCAATAGCTCCTTTCTGAACACCCAGGCCTTGACGCCGATCGGTCCATACTTAGTCCTGGCTTCTATAAAGCCATAGTCGATATCGGCTCGAATAGTCTGGAGCGGTATCCTGCCCTCGTCCTGAGAAACTGACCTTGCCAGGTTGGCCCCTCCAATTCTACCAGAACATTTAACCTTAACGCCTTTAGCTCCTTTTGACATGGACCGGGATATAACTTCCTTCATCGCCCTGCTGGGCGGAATCCTGTTTTCAATTTGAAAGGCAACTTCCTGGGCAATTAACTGGGCCTGCAGGTGGGGATCGTCCGCTTCTTTTACGGATATGTTTACGTTTCTGTCCGTCCGCTCGCTCAGGTCCTGCTGGAACTTGTTTATCTCGCTCCCACCTTTCCCGATTATGATCCCAGGCCGCGCCGAAACAATGATTATGGAGATCCTATCGTTCCTTGGTCGTTCTATGCTGACTTTCGCGATCCCCGCTCCCCGGTAACGTTCTTCAACAATATCTCTAATCTCGCGATCTTCAGCCACGTACTCCGGGGCCCTTTCGTCGCTGTACCAGTTGGACTCCCACTTCTTATTTACCCCAATTCGAAAACCGACCGGATTTATCTTCTGTCCCATTATTCTTCCTCCACTAGGATCACTTTTATGTGACTCTGTCTTCTCTTCATAACGTCAGCTCTTCCCTGTGCCCTTGGTTTCATCCGCTTCATCGTCTGCCCTTCGTCAATTGCCGCTTCCTTTACCTTGAGTTTATCCACGGCCATATCGTGGTTATGCTGAGCGTTGGCAACCGCTGATTCCAGTGTGTCCTGCAAAAACCGGGCGGCTTTCTTCTTCGAAAACTTCACGGTCTTCAGAGCCTCATCAACTGTTTCACCCCGTACGGCATCGGCAACCGGCCTGGCCTTTTTCGGGGAGATCCTGACGTTTTTCGTAATTGCCTTGGCTTCTTTCATACTAACCAACCGGCGTTACAGGCTCTTTCTTCTTGATCCCGCCGTGTTCCCTGAACGTCCTGGTCGAGGCGAACTCTCCAAGCTTATGCCCCACCATATTTTCGGAAATCTCAACGGGAACGTGGTCGCGACCGTTATGAACCTTGATCGTCAACCCTACCATCTTGGGCAAAATAACAGAATCTCTCGACCAGGTCTTGATCTCTTCAAGTTCCCCGGTTTTCGCACGTTCGACTTTCTCTTCCAGGCTATCCTTTATATAAGGTCCTTTCTTTACTGACCTCGGCATATTTTACCCCCTCTCTTCGTTAGTCCGTCTTTTGATAATTTTCTTATCGCTTTCTTTTGCCTTCCTGGTTTTTCCACCTTTCGCCGGTACACCCGTAGAAGAGACCGGAGGTCTTCCTATGTAGGCTCTTCCTTCTCCACCACCGTGCGGGTGATCAACTGCGTTCTTGGCAACACCTCTGACCTTCGGTTTCCGACCTAGATGTCGGGTCCTCCCGGCTTTGCCGCTCTTGACGTTTTTGTGACTCGGGTTGCTTACCTGACCAACCGTTGCCTTACATTCCGGATCAAAGGAGCGAACCTCACCCGAGGGAAGTTGAACGTCTACCTTGTCAGATTCCTTTGCCACTATCCGAGCATCCACACCCGCCGAACGGGCGATCTTTCCACCGGTACCCGGAGAGAACTCCAGGTTATGAATTGGGCTACCCGCCGGTATCCTCCGCAGCGGCAGCGCATTTCCCGGTCTAACCTCGGCCTCCTCGCCTGCTTCGACCATATCCCCAACGTCTAACTTCAGCGGGGAAATTATATAGCGCTTCTCACCATCTTCGTACTGAAGCAGAGTTATCCAGGCCGACCTGTTAGGATCGTACTCGACGCTCACAACCTTTCCCTTGATACCTTCCTTATCGCGCTGAAAGTCGATTTTCCTGTACTTCCTCTTATGGCCTCCGCTGCGACCCCGGACGGTTTGCTTACCCTGGTTGTTCCTACCCCCGGACTTCTTAAGGGGCTCGAGCAGCGATTCCTCCGGTTCGTCAGTGGTCAAATCCTCGAAGTTCGTAACCTCCGCATGCCTTTTAGATGGCGTTACGGGTTTAAATCTCTTTACTCCCATGTTTTCACCTTAACCTATCCAAATATATCAATCCGATCCCCTTCGGAAAGCCTTACGTAAGCCTTCTTCCAGGAACTCGTCTCACCTTTTTCCTGGTTCAACTGTTCCCTTTTCGGCTTTCCCTGGAGGTTCATCGTGTTTACGTCCAGAACTTCTACGTCAAATAACTCCTCAACGGCTTCCCTCACCATAACCTTGTTTGCTTCGGGGTGAACACGAAAGACGTACTTATTACTCTCTTCCTGAAGCCGCCACGAATTCTCAGTAACTATCGGCTCAATTACGATCTCCTCTCTACTTAATTCCATTCTACCACCTAAGCTACCTTGCTCTTATCGAGCAGAGTTTCTTCAAGTTCCCCAACAGCATCCCTGGTCAAAAGTATTCCCTCGTGATTCAAAATCTCGTAAGCATTGATCTGAGAAGTGGTTATATAGAGGGCTTTCGGGATATTACTGAAGCTCTTCGCTATTCTCCAGTCGTCTTCTTCCTGAGAGACAATTATAAGCGTATCCCGGTCCAAATCAAACTCGTCCAGGATCGCAAGACCTCTTTTCGTCTTTGGTTCATCAAAATCCAGCCTTTCAACCACGACCAGGTTTCCTTCCGAGTACCTGGTCGATAGACCACTTCTTATTGCTTTGTGCCTCATCTTCTTCGGAAGGTCCATTTCGTAGTTTTTAGGTTCCGGACCGAATATTACTCCACCCCCACTCCAGAGAGGTGACGCTCTAGATCCGTGTCTGGCCCGGCCGGTTCCTTTTTGCCGCCAGGGTTTTCGGTTTGAGCCCTTTATTTCCGACCTGTCCTTCGTGTTTGCGGAACCGGACCTTCCATTCGTCCTGTAGGCTTTTACCGCCCGGTAAAGCAGATCATTATGGAAATCCAGCCCGAGCAGATCTTCCGAAACCTCGAGTTCGTTTACACTGCTATCCTCGGTATCCTTCACTTCAAGGTTAATCATTACTACTCCTGATCCTTAATATGTTCTCCCGGGGGCCTGGAACCGATCCCTTAATAACCAGCAGTTCTTCGTCCGGGTCTACCCGTAACACCTTTAAGTTTTGAATTGTTACTTTTTCATTTCCGGACCTTCCCGGTAATTTCTTACCCTTTAAAACTCGTCCGGGCTCCACACACATACCGATGGAACCGGGTTTCCTGTGAAAACGAGAGCCATGCGTCTTCGGGCCTCCTGAAAAATCCCATCTCTTGACGACACCCTGGAACCCTTTACCTTTGGAATTACCGGTAACGTCGACCATTTCTCCTTCTTCGAATTGGCCAACCGTGATCCGGTCTCCCGAGCTGTACTGTTCAGGGTCCTCTACCCGAAACTCCGCCAGAAACTTCTTTGGGTTCACATCGTGTTTCTCAAAGTGGCCCTTCATCGGCTTGGTCAACTTTCTTTTTTCCGTATCCTTGTAGCCAAGCTGTATTCCCCTATAATCATCGTTTTCAAGGGTCTTCACCTGAACCACTACAGCGGGCTCGGCTTTGATAACGGTTGCCCCCACGGCAGCACCCGATTCCTCGTAGTACTGAGTCATTCCAACTTTTTCCCCTAACGTCCCTAACATTTTGTTAACCTCCAGATTTGACTTTGTCTAATGAGACTAAAGCTTTATCTCTACGTCTATCCCCGTAGGTAGTTCGATATCCATAAGAGCGTTTATCGTCTCCGAAGTCGGTTCCTGGATATCGATCAACCTGTTATGGATCCGCCGCTCAAAGTGCTCCATGGAAGTCTTGTTAACGTGAGGTGATCTGAGGACTGTATAGAGCTTCCTCTCGGTCGGAAGCGGTACCGGACCTGAGATCTTTGCCCTGGTTTCCTCGGCAGTCGAAACTATTTTCTCCACGGACCTATCTACCAGTTCATGATCGTACCCTTTGAGCTTAATTCGTATTTTTTCTCTTGCCATGTTTAATAACCCCGTTTATTTAAAATTTCTTCTTTAACCTTCTCTGGTACTGCTTCGTAATGAGAAAAACTCAGTGAATAGGTTCCTCGTCCCCGCGTAATGGAACGAAGCCTGGTAGCATAACCAAAAGACTCGGCGAGCGGAAGATCGAATTTGATAAGCTGGACACCCTCACGGTTTTCTATCCCGGCTACTTCTCCCCGACGTTTTGATATGTCCTCCATTACGTCCCCTACGAACTCGGAGGGAACAAATACCTCGCCTTCCATTATCGGTTCCAGCAACTTGGAATTACCCTTAAGGGCTCTCGCGGTAGCCCTTGAAGCCGCAGCCTTAAAAGCGATGTCCGAAGAGTCCACCGGGTGGTGATCACCGTCATAGAGCGTGGCTCTGACATCGGTCACGGAGTATCCGGCCAGCTTTCCGTTCCCAAGCGCTTCCTTTATTCCTGATTCTACGGAGTTTATATACTCCTTGGGCACCTTCCCTTCCCGGATCGTGCTTTTGAACTCTACCCCGGAACCTCTCTTCAGGGGTTCGTACTTAACTTTAACCCTGGCATACTGACCTCTACCACCGGACTGCTTTGCGAATTCTTCATCGA
>CAZWZR010000005.1:0-24421 GCA_964638365.1 uncultured Thermotogae bacterium
TATTTTGTCTTTTTTCGCCCCATTCCCTCTCATTCTTTCTTTCTCCCCCCAGGGGAGAAATGAACACCTAAGAAACTTGCTATTTCTTCTTCCCCTTGATGGTGGATAATTCAAGTTAGGGGCAAAGACAGAAAAAGCTTATTTTATTTTAAAGCCTAATCTTATCCGAACAACTACACGCGTTTGCCGGAAAAAGGACGTACGTCGGATTTTTAACATAAGATACCTTTTGTTAAAAATATTCTACATCCCCCGAAAATAAGGGGAATTACTGGAGGCATCTCTCGTTAAAACTGATAATCCTCGATTATCTTCTTTTCGGACTCCTTTTCACCCACTTCCACCGTTACTTCTATGTGTTCTCTGATTCCCGAGTGCTCGAGCTTTGGTTTAAACAGGTTGTCAAGCTGGAAGATCCCGGCGGAGTTTGACATATCTATTACTATTTCCACCGGTTTGGCAGTCCCCTTTTTGATAGTGACTTCTTCAATTGCCGTAGCTGAGACGGAGTGTATGGTCAAATCCCCCTCGCTAAATGGGATCCTGGCTCTTCCCTGTTCCATGTCGAGGGCGTCAGCTACCTTTACCGTCCCTGCCTCCAGGGTCAGTGTTTCCATCTCCGTCTCGTGAGCGTAACAGGCGTGCAGAATCTCCCCTTCCATGACTCCCATTTCATACCCATCGTATATCTCTTCGAGGATCTCGGGAATTAGCGACTCGGCGATACCAATCCCAAACTCCTCGTGATGGACCCTGTGGACTGCGTGGCCCAGGTCGTGTAATACGGCCGCTAGAACTATAATGACCTCGGCATCCTCCTTTTTCATATCGTGAGCCGTCGTTACGCTGGGTTCAGCACCGCTTTTGTAAATAAGGCGGAACATTCTCAATGCCGAATTGGCCACTATCTTTGAGTGGACCGGGCCGTGATCGTTGATTCCCAGCCGGTCCACTGCGTTTACGTTGGCGACTGTCCATATCCCGTTCAGCCGGCCGTTGTTTTGAATCGAATCAATTGTCTTTTTTAGCTTTTCGTTGGTTCTGGTTGGAACGGTAAACTTCATTTATATCACCTATAATACGGTTCCGTAATCTATAACCATTCGACCCACCACTCTTCCTCTTCTTCCAAATCCATTCCTGGTTCCTTTGTCTCATCCCCCTGACTGGCCAGCGCGAGGATCAACTCTCGCTGGAAGCTTACCTCTTCCATCAGGTAGTCGAGCAGGTCCGTCTCGGGTTTCTTATGGTCTTTTTCGGAAGTAAATGAATCCGTATCAATCTCTTTTACTTCATCAGGACTACTATCCGATCTTATTACCTCTGCGGCTTCCGATAGGAGTAATCCGCTTTCGTACAAATCTTGAAGTCTGGACAAGATAGTTACTCCCTCCTGCCCTACCAGTATTTCGTTGTTCTCCCCGCGCTTCATGTAGGGTTGAATTACTTCCTCTATTGCCTTGATTCTGTTCCGAGCCTGATGGACTGTATCGAGACCGAGTATATCCTTTATCTGTCGGACGCTTTTCACCTAGTCTCACCTCCTGAAGAACTAAAACAACTGGGTACCAATCTTAACCCACTTCCCTGGCTGAACCAAGCTGGCGGCTGAAAATGAGTTTTAGAGGAATAGTGAGTTTCCCATTAAGTATAGTTTTGGGACCGGGGGATTACAGAGGAAATTTAGATTCGTTTTTTCGTCAACTCCGTAGTTCTGAGAGAACACGAGCTTGAGTGGAATTCGGTTTATAATTATAATCTTGATGGTTCCTTTTCATTTTCTATTCGGATTAAGACGGATAAAACTGAGTTTTAATTTTGACGTGAGAAAATGATGCAGACGAGGTGAAACCATGCCCGATGAAAAAAGAGAACTAGAGCTTAAAGTCGCTGGGGCCAACCAGCAGGACTTCGGCAAGGGGGTTGCCAGGATAAGTACCGATAGCATGAAGAAGCTCGGAGTATCCCGGGGTGACATAGTGGAAATCGAAGGACAGGACGAAACCGCCGGTATTGCCGTTGAGGGATACTCCCAGGACCAGGGTTTAGATATACTGAGGATAGACGGTTTGATGAGGAGTAACGCCAGCACAAGCATCGGGGACTACGTGAAAATCAGACCGGCTGATCCAAAGGAGGCCAAAAAGGTAACCATTGGCCCCGCTTCCGATAAATTGAGGCTGCAGGGCAGCGGTCAGAGCCTCAAGAAAGTACTGGGTGGAAGGCCGCTGACTACGGGAGACGTCCTATCGACGACGATCAGGCGTTCCGAAAGCCCGTTCGGATCGGATCTGATGAAGGAGAGTTTCTTCCAGGACTTCCTCGACTCCAGCAGTTTCGGACTGGGAGAGATCCGGCTTAAGGTCTTGAATACAAATCCGGGCGGAGTGGTAAAGGTCACCAACAGAACTCAGATCGAGCTACAGCCCGAATACCAGGAAGTAGAATCCGGAGAAGAGCACGTCGGTGTTACCTACGAGGACATCGGAGGGCTGGACGACGTTCTGCAGAGGATCAGGGAAATGGTCGAACTCCCCCTGAAGAACCCGGAGTTGTTCGACAGACTGGGTATAGATCCGCCCAAAGGAGTTCTATTACACGGTCCTCCCGGTACGGGGAAGACCCTGCTGGCCAAAGCAGTGGCAAATGAAACCGACGCCCACTTCACTTCTATAAACGGCCCGGAGATAATGAGCAAGTACTACGGCGAGTCCGAGCAGCAGCTCAGGGAGGTATTTGAGGAAGCGTCGGATAACTCGCCCGCCATAATATTTATCGACGAGCTGGATTCCCTCGGTGTTAAGCGTGAAGAAGCCTCGGGAGAGGTCGAAAGGAGGGTTGTAGCTCAGTTACTCGCCCTGCTGGACGGCCTGAAGCCGAGGGAGAACGTGGTTGTTATTGCTGCGACAAATCGGGTAGACGCGGTGGACGAAGCACTTCGCCGTCCCGGCAGGTTCGACCGTGAAATAGAGGTCGGGGTCCCCGACACCGAGGGCCGAAAGGAGATATTCATGATTCACACGAGAGGTATGCCCCTCGACGAGGACCTGGACCTGGACGAGTTCATCGACCTGACTTACGGCTTCACGGGCTCGGATATCGAAGCTCTGGCCAGGGAGTCCGCAATGAACGCTCTGCGGCGCCTGCTGCCCGAAATAGATATCCAGGACGAATCGATCCCTTCCGAGGCCCTGGAGCAGCTGGTCGTGACTCACCAGGACATGTTCGAAGCTTACAAGGGTATAGACCCGAGTGCCTTAAGGGAAGTCCTGGCCGATGTCCCACACGTAAGCTGGGACGACGTGGGCGGTCTACATGAAGTAAAGCAGACGATGTCGGAAATCATAGAACTGCCGCTCACCAGCCCGGAATCCTTCCGCAGGATCGGCATCGATCCACCGCGGGGCGTTTTGCTGTACGGACCGCCGGGAACCGGTAAAACCCTGCTGGCAAAGGCGATAGCCAACGAGAGCAATGCTAACTTCATCACTGCCAAGGGGAGCGACCTGCTCTCCAAGTGGTACGGGGAGTCCGAGCAGCGAATTGCCGAAGTTTTCGACAAAGCCAAGCAGGTTTCCCCGGCAATTATCTTTCTCGATGAGCTCGATGCCCTGGCCCCGGAAAGGGGTGGGGGCGGCGGAGAGCCCCGGGCAACTGAGAGGATCGTCAACCAGCTGCTTTCGGAAATGGACGGTCTCGAGGAATTAAAAGGAGTCGTCGTCGTGGCGGCCACCAACCGGCCCGATATGGTCGACTCCGCCCTGCTTCGGCCGGGAAGGTTCGATGAGCTGGTCCACGTCCCTGTACCTGACAGGGATGGTCGGCTGAAGATATTTGAAGTACATACGTCGGAGATGAGCCTGGGACCGGGGATCGACCTGGAGAAACTCGCCGACCTTTCCGATGACTTCACCGGTGCCGATATAGCGGCCGTTTGCAAGAAGGCCGGACGGCTGGCACTGCGTGAAGACGTCGATTCTCAGCACGTCCAGATGAACCACTTCCTGGAGGCGATCGACGATACCCCTGCATCCGTCACTGCGGACACCAGACAGAAGTACGAAAACATCGAGAGGCGGCTGAAGGAAAAATCGGGAGACATCGGATTCGAACCGGATTCGGACGAGGAATAGGCCGGTAAGTAAGCCTTCATTTCTCGTATTAGTCATCCGGGGGTTTGCTATCCCCGGATAAATCCCCTATAAATATCGGATATTAATACTGAATTATATTGAAATCGTCCAGAAATCGGAGGATGATCTTACTTGTTGAGGAGTAATCGTTGTGGTTCTTTGAACAAAGAGAACTTAGGAGAATCAGTGTCTCTTGCTGGATGGGTTACCAACCAGCGAGACCTTGGTGGGTTGTTATTCGTTGACCTCAGGGACAGATCCGGAATAGTTCAGCTGCTCTTTACCCCGGAGAGGGAAGAACTTCACGAGCGTGCCGGTGACCTGAACCGCGAGGACGTAGTAAAGGTCGACGGAACGATAATCGAGCGAGGTGAGGACAACGTAAATCCCGACCTCGAAACGGGGCAGATTGAACTGGAAGTAGAAGAGATGGAGGTGCTGAACTCGGCCGATAACCTTCCGTTCTCTCCGGCCGACGGTCTGGAAGTCAACGAAAACACCCGGCTAAAGTACCGCTATTTGGATCTCCGGCGCGATGAGATGAGCGAGAACATAGCGATGCGGCATCGGACCTTCAAACGCATCCGGGATTACTTCGACGCGGAGGACTTCTGGGAGGTCGAGACGCCCGTACTGACCAAGAGCACGCCTGAGGGAGCCCGGGATTTTCTGGTTCCGTCCCGATTGCATAAAGGTAATTTCTATGCCCTGCCCCAGTCACCACAGCTCTTTAAACAGCTTTTCATGGTCAGTGGCTTCGAGAAGTACTTCCAGATAGTCAAGTGCTTCCGCGACGAGGACCTGAGGGCGGACAGGCA
The DNA here is from genome assembly GCA_964638365.1 of uncultured Thermotogae bacterium. Taxonomy (GTDB): domain Bacteria; phylum Bipolaricaulota; class Bipolaricaulia; order M55B111; family M55B111; genus JAGXLP01. The sequence goes on from CAZWZR010000005.1 coordinate 4,952, forward strand.
GCCCGAGTTCACCCAGCTGGACCTTGAGATGTCCTTCGTCGACGAGGAGGACGTCATCAAGGTTACAGAGGGGATGGTCAAGAAGGTATTCGACGAAGAACTCGGCATGGTTTTGGACCTCCCGCTGCCCAGGATGCCTTACGAGGAAGCGATGAACAAGTACGGTTCCGATCGTCCGGACCTCCGGTTCGGCCTGGAACTCGTAGATCTTTCCAACGTAGTTGCGGACTCGGACTTTAACATATTCTCGGGAACCGTCGCGGACGGTGACGTCGTTAAGGGGTTGTGCCTTGGCGATCCTAAGGACTACAACAGATCACAGCTGGATTCCCTCGAGGACTTCGCCAAGAAACACGGCGCCCTTGGGTTGCTCTGGGCGGACGTGACCGAGGACGGTCTCGACGGCCAGTTCACTTCCCATCTTTCGGATGAAACCGAAGAGGCCATAATAGACCAATTCGGTGCGGAACCCGGTGATCTCCTGTTTATCGTGGCTGACTCACGGAAGACCGCTAACGAGGTCCTGGGTCAGTTGAGGCTCAAACTTGCCGACGAACACGGAATGATTCCGAAAGACGAGTGGGAGTTCGTCTGGGTTACCCGCTTCCCGCTCTTCGGCGAGGCGGAAGACGGAGGGGTTACCTCCGAGCACCATCCGTTTACGTCGCCGCAGGAGGACGATCTGGACAAGCTGGAGGAAGAACCGCTTGACGTGGAGGCGAGGGCTTACGACCTCGTGCTCAACGGTATCGAACTCGGCGGAGGTAGTATCAGGATACACGAGAGAGGACTCCAGGAAAGGATATTTGACGTGCTTGGAATTACCGAGGAGGAAGCGGAAGAGAAGTTCGGCTTCTTCCTGGAAGCTTTGAACTATGGCGCTCCTCCCCACGGCGGTATAGCTTTAGGGCTGGACAGGCTCGTGATGCTTCTGGCCGGAGAGGACAGTATACGAGACGTTATAGCCTTCCCGAAAACCGGAATGGCAAAATCTCCACTAACGGGAGCTCCGATGGAAGTCTCCCGTAGACAGCTTGACGAACTCGGCCTGGAAGTCGACCGGGAGGAGTAATTCCGGCTCTTCCCGATTTAGCAGGAATTTTCCGCGGCCTGGTCTTCCATGAATTCGACTATCCGGAAGTCGAGTTTATCGTCGTCTCGCAGCTTTTCCTCGAAGTTTTCGGTTCGACAGTACTCGAGAAAGGATTCCTCAGTAGAGTCGTCGTATTCACCTGTTAAGGGACCCGAATAGTAACCCAGTTCGTTCATCAGGTACTGGACCTTTTTGACGACGTCTTCGTTTAGCTCTACCAGGTCCTCCTCCGAAGGTTCGCTAAAGTAGAGATGGTGCAAGGAAAGCAGTTCGCCCAGCTTCTCTATCGGGGTCGGGCTGTCGTCGACTCTCAGGTCGATCTTTCTGTCGTTGAAACCCCCGTACCCGCCTTCCTCTTCGACTACCAGGAGGGCTGCCGATTGTTTACCTCGTTTGTCCCCGCCGGCTTCGTCGGCCGCCTTCAGGGCCGCTACAAGCCTTTCCGACAGTGCGTCTCCCTCGGTTTCGCGGAACCTCCGTGCCATGGAGGTTATCGTTTCCTCTGAAACCAGGATGTTTCCCTGACAGGTGAAGTTCTCCTCGCTCCGGTGTCCCCCGTAATCGATGCAATCGTCGCCGGTGAAGGCTGCGGAGTTTCCGGCGGCGTCGACCACCCCGACCTGCCTGATACCCTGCTCATCGTCGGCGTCGGTTAGTTTTTTCACTACAGTCGTGGGATCCTCACCGTTTTTCAGCATTTCCAGTCCTTCGGGTCCGTAAGTCGTGTTTGCTGCTGACTGTGTTGCCACCGCACCGACATTTGCATCCGCCCAGGGAACGACGGCCCCTGCTGCCAGGAACTTGGACTGTACGGCTACACCCAGTTCCCCGGTTTCCGGATCAAAAGCGACTATCGAAAACGTGGATGGTTTATTCATTTTTTCATTCCTCCTCGAAGTTGATATCGAACTTGCCGTCCGGGCTTACGCCCAACCGGTTGAGTTCTTTGATCAGTTCGTCGATTTCCGTAAACTTGATACCGTTTATTCCCAGTTCTTTTGCCTGTGCAACGAATTCCTCTCTGTCATCGATAAAAATTATCTCCCCCGGAGCGTGACCGGACTTTTCGATGACCTCCCGGTGACCGTCCGGCGCGTCCTTTAACTTTCCGACGCTGAAGGAGAGCGTGACGGCGGAAAAACTATCGAAAACCGGAATATCCGTCATTACTTTATCGTAAAGGATCTTCGGGGTGTCGGAATACAGCTGGAGGTCATAATCTCCTTCTAACTCCCGCACGAGGTCCAGTACTTCTTCTTTTGGTTGTACGCTATCGGCGTAAGCTCGGGCCAGTTCTTCCTCGGTCATCTTCAGCCCGACGCGGTCCTCCAGGATATCCAGAAGCTCGTCCGCCTTTACTTCACCCCGAAAATGAGCGCGGTCCAGGCTGGAGCCGTTCATTAGCTCCCTTAATTCTTCCGGTCCTTTCTCGGAACGGTCCACGAATTCGTTAATTAGTACGTTTTCATCGTAGTCGTACAGTACTCCGCCGAAATCGAAGGTGATCGTCTTTATCATGGGTATCAAAATCTCCTATTGAACGATTACACGTTGCTTTATTCACAGCTATCTAACGACCTGTCAACTCTTTAGTTTAGCGAAAGGAGAATAGTTTATCCAGCAGTGAGTTTCTGGACTTTTAGATCGGATATTGACAGGTGGGTTTACACAACGTAATATTACGCAACGTAATATTTTCATAAAGGGAGGAAATGCTTTGAGGAATCCAGAAGGGTTTATGAGTCTTTTGTTGCTGTCTTTTATAGAAGAAAAGCCCCGCTACGGTTACGAGTTAATAAAGGAGATCGAAGATAAGTCCGGGGGCTACTGGCAGCCAGGGCAGGGCACTCTTTACGGGGCCCTGGAGAGGCTGAACGAAGAGGGTTTGCTGGAGGAAGTCGAGGTAGAAGAAAGCGAGGATAACAACCGGCAGTATTACGGTCTGACGGAGGAAGGTAAAGAAGAACTGGAAGAATTAAGAGACAGGTGCCGAAAGGATATCAAACCCGAGGAGAGGATCCTTGGCTTGATGTACATATACAGGTACCTGGGTGGCGAAGAAGAGTTCGAAAGCCTGCTGGACGAGATCGAAGGGGAATTTTTTGTTTAAACATTCGGAGGTAACAATGAAAGCTTTTACGAAAGAGAAAAGTGCTACAGGCGTGTTGCTGGTAGCTCTGGTCCTTATAACGGCAGTTACTCTAATTCAGGTAAGCGCGAGCGCGGGTATCTTCGGCATGGGGGAGTATCCCGGGGGAAAGCTAAAAGCGGTCTTTCTGATTAGCGAACCAAACAGCGAGGCTCCCGAGCGGGAGTACACTATAGAAATAGAGCCACAGGGGGACTCTTACGAAGTTACCGAAAAGGTCATTAGTCCCAACCGTGATAAGGGGGACGTTTCCACGGCATTTGGGGCGAGCGGAGGAGCAAGTGCGGGAGGGTCACAGTACAGCGAAGACGGTTCGGTCAGTATGGACCTTAGCCCTCTCTCCACGATAGACGACAGAAACATCGAGATAAAACCGAACGACAGGATCCTCTTACCCGACGGTGGCAGGCTGGTTACCGAAGACGTTGATACGATCGCCGGGCTGGAAGTGGTAATGGGTACCTTTACACATTCGAATTACCCGGATCAGCGGGCACGGTTCGGTTTTGCCGACCGCGAGGCCAGGGACCTGTTGCTCTTCCCTGCCTTCTTTGAACTAATCGAGGATGGCGAGGTCGATTCCAGGATAGAACTGGTGGAATATAGCTATCAATCCTAAGTATGGGAGAAAGAATGGTAGAACTGCAGAACGTTGCGAAGCAATATACGATGGGTGAGACCGAGGTTCGGGCACTGCGTGGTCTGGACCTGAATATAACCAAGGAGGAGTTCGTCGCTATAGTCGGCCCCTCCGGTTCCGGTAAGAGTACTCTTATGCATATAATCGGGGCGCTCGACATTCCGGACGAAGGCCGGGTACTGCTCGACGGTACTGACATATCGGAGTACGACGAGAACGAGCTGGCAAATTTACGGGGCAACAAGGTCGGGTTCGTCTTTCAGACCTTCAACCTGATTCATACCCTGAGCAGCCTCGAAAACGTGGCTTTACCCCTTACCTTTCACGGAATAAGCAAATCCGACCGGGAAGATAGGGCCGCCGAACTGCTGGAGATGGTCGGGCTCGGTGATAGGCTGGGCCACAAGCCGGCCGAACTGTCCGGCGGGGAGCAGCAGCGGGTCTCCATAGCCCGGGCGCTGGTAAACGACCCCGATATTCTCCTTGCGGACGAGCCGACGGGTAATCTGGATTCGGATACCGGCGAGGATATCATGGAGTTAATTAAGGGTTTAAACAGGGATAAGGGCATGACGATCGTTGTGGTCACCCACAACCCGCGTGATGCCGAATACGCCGACAGGATAGTGAATATGATCGACGGTAAAATTAGTAATGGCGAGGGCGATGACGGAGGGGATAACTGATGTTACTCGACTACCTTAACCTGTCCTGGCATTCGATCAGAAACAGGAGCCTCCGTTCCTGGTTGACCATCCTCGGTGTGGTGATTGGGGTAACGGCGATAGTTACTCTGATCTCGATTGGCCAGGGAATCCAGGATTCGATTCTGAGGGAGTTCGAAAAAGTCGGCTACAACACCGTCACCGTCCTGCCGGGAAACTTCGACACCCAGCGAGGCGGTTTCGGGAACTCGGGTGCCGACACCAGCTCCTACCTGGATAGAAGCGTTATGGATGAAGTTGACGGGGTTAAGGTCTCCGCGGCAATTCGGAGCGAGGACCTCCAGGTGGTTTCCGAGAACCTGGAAGGGCAGGCTTTTTTGCGGGTTTCCGGCATGAGTCCGTCCGTGCTTTCGGATTTCGAAGATTATTTCGACGGATTCCCGATAGCCGACGGTGAACGTTTTTCCTTCGACGGAGACGCGAGAGAGGCCGTACTTGGCCCCGAAGTGGCAGGAGAGCTAGGGGTAACCGCAGGTGGAACGATAGAGATAGAAGGCCAGGAGTTTACGGTAAGCGGTATCCTGGGCGCCGAAGACGGCGGAGACGGTGGCCAGTTCAACTTCTACGGAGATCTGGACAACGGGCTATTCGTCCCGCTTTCCTCGCTTGAATCGTTATACGGAGAAGGGGGCAAGGCCTCTCTGGTACTTGCCGAAGTATACGAGGACGTCGAGGTGGCCGAGGTCGCCGACGAGATAGAGAAGGCCTATTCTCAGATAGATACCGCATCGACGACCATCACCACCGAGGAAATTAGCAACAGGGTCAATAGCGCTCTGGGGACGATCCAGATCGCGCTGGCCGGTATCGCCGCGATATCCCTGTTAGTCGGTGGAATCGGGGTTATGAACACGATGTATACCGCCGTTCTGGAGAGAACGAGGGAAATAGGAGTTATGAAAGCCGTCGGCGCCAAGAACGGGCAGATTCTGGGGCTGTTCCTGACGGAGTCAGGGTTGCTCGGACTTGTTGGCGGCTCAATTGGTACGGCCGTTGGCGTCGGACTTAGCCTTCTGGCAAGCAGATTCATCAGCGGGGCGCTGGATGCACCTTTTGTTCCCTCTTTCGGTCCGTGGCTGCTGATTGGTGCGATCGCGTTTTCCTTCGTCCTCGGTTCGATTTCGGGCGTCCTCCCCGCCCGCCAGGCATCGAAGCTTCAGCCGGTGGAGGCGCTGAGGTATGAGTAAAGAACCAAACGACTTTCAGGAGGCAACTCAATGATTTCAAGCGGGAAAAACTTCACGGTAATCCTCGGCCTCGTCCTGGTCGGTCTGACCGTCGCGTTCGCAACGCCCGTCGGGGCCAGGACCGAAGGGGAGGTCGATACGGAGCTCTGGCTTTCATCGGGGGACTCGTTCTTCCGGGAGGAATCCGTTACGAACTTCCGGGTCGATCACCTCAGGGGTAACCTTACGGACTACCCCAATATGCTGACCCAGGCGCTCTACTGGCCGAATACGAATAATACCCTGTTCGATACCGGTCTGGCACTGAGCGGTGACCTGGAAACACCTCTGGTTGGGGGTGAATCGTCCGAGGTAGGGGATATGAGCCTCCTCCTGGATGGGTACTTTGCCGAGGACTTCGGTCCGGATTACCCGATCGGCACGGCCGGCGGCAGTTCCCGGATCTCGTTCGACGCAGAACAACTGGACTTCTGGGTTACAAAGGGAATAGTCAACTACGGGGGCTTCTCCTACCGAGCCGTCTTTCTGCTGGAGGATATCAAGGCAAGCAGCCCGGCCATCCTGCAGGGAATTTCTAACCAGGTGATTTTCGGAACAATGGATGATATTTCGCCGGAGGCCAGGGCTGAACTTGAGAAAGTGAAGACTGGTGAATTGTCGTTTAAGGATGTTTCACCGCGGACTTCGAGAGAGATACTGGAAGCGATCCCGAGGGAAACCCTGGAAGAAGAGCTGGGAGTGAGCAGTAACTACGGCACGGGATTGCAGCTGGCAGTTTCCGGAATGAAGGTAAGCGGCGTTTCCCTGGAGCTAAAAACGAGACTGGGAATGGTTCCAAATCCCGGTGAAATGGTCGGGGACGATCCGGGCAGCGGCTACGACGTATTTAACTCCGACGGCAGATACGACGGGTACACGGGAAGTGACGTTGAAATAAACGGAATAGAGTTCGGAGAGGTCCGACTGGATACTACCAGCAGCTTTTCGGCCGAAGACGGGTACGAGGAAACCGAGGTCGAATTCTCGCTCGAGGAGGAATCCCTGGACTTCGAGCTCGACGGCACGATGACTTACAGTCCCGATGAAAAGACCCTATCGCTGGAGCCGTCGCTGGACCTCGAGTGGGCCTGCTTCGACGTATATACGGAGATCCAGCCGGGCGAATTGACGGAGGAGAAGAACGAGATAACCGGATTGAACTTAAAAGGTTACGGAATGGACGAGCTTCAAATCGGTAACCTGAAGGTCAGCTTTCTGGAGACGATCGGGGACACCAAGCTGCAGCGCCGGAGCGGCGAGGCGGACTGGCGACTCCGGGCATCCGACTACGAGCTGTCCTCGGAGACGGAGTTTTCCTACGAGGGTCGTTCCTTCGTCTACAATAAGACGGATTACGACGGAGTCCTCTCGCTGGAAGGCGGCGGAGGCAACCTGGAAGTGGCCGTCGATACCTACTGGGAGAAAGAAGAAACCGGGTTCTTCGGGATTGGCGAAGTAACCGGGGAGGGGAGCTACAGGATAAGCGAGTCCTTCGAGCTGACCAACGGGGTAGTAATTAACTCGGACGGATTGGAGGGAGTAATCGTAAACACGGTCTACAGCTGGTAAAGGCCGGAATCCGGAAGTTGGCATGGATACGACCGTGTAAAAACGTATTGTAGCTTTGGAAACCGTTCGATAAAACCAGGGGAGGAGGTTATCAACTTTTACAGTGGTCGTTGAAATCAGACCGTAACTCGGGGAAAATAGTTTAAATACCGGTTTTCGTGGCTTTATCCCGCTGAATCAAGCCAAAAATACTCACGGGGAGTTCTTCTTGCAGTCCTGGAATAATGTCAAATCTAAGTTCATCTTGTTCTTAAAGGGTATGGTAATGGGTCTCGCTTCGATCATCCCCAGCGTTTCCGGTGGCACCATGGCCCTGATCACGGGAATATACGAGGAGTTAATCGAGTCGATAGAATCGTTCGATCCGGCCATTTTGATCGACCTCCTCGCCGGGAGAATCAATCAGTTTTTTGAAGGGGTCAAGAGAGTCAAATACGGTTTCCTGGTCCCGGTTGCGGCAGGGATCGGGGTTTCTCTGCTTGCCGGATCTCAGTTCATCAGGTTCCTGCTGGACAACTATCCCCCATACGTGTATTCGTTTTTCTTCGGACTGATACTTGCCTCGGCCGTACTGCTCTACTACGAAGTTCCCGAGCTCAAAGGGTCGGCATTCCTTACCACGTCCCTTGGAGCTGGGGCCGCGGTTCTCGTGATCGGGGTTTCGGCGGGGGACGTAAGTCACGCCCTCCCCGTAATTTTTCTCGCCGGCGCGATCGCGATCTGTGCGATGATCCTCCCTGGAATATCCGGGGCGCTATTGCTCCTGCTGCTCGGACAGTACGAATACGTACTGGATACGGTAGATAGTTTGCCCGGCAGCTTCCCCGTTTTGTTTGTATTCGGGCTTGGGGCAGCAATTGGTATAGTTGCCTTCTCGCGGGTACTGTCCTTTGCCCTGGAGCGCTGGCGTTCGGAGACATACGGGTTCTTGATCGGACTGATGATCGGCGCTTTGCGCAAGCCATTTGAAGTACTGTTGAGTTCCGCCGGAAACCCGGCGATCGAATTTGGCTGGACGCTTTCCTCGGCTTTCCTTGTCGTTGTCTTCGGCTTACTCGGCGTAATTACCGTAGCTGGATTGGGCTTTTTCAGGACCCGGGATACCGGATAGCGGCTGGGTTATTTGATAATTCCCCGTGTTAACCAGTTCGTGTAAGGTATATCCACCTGAGTTTCCTGACAGGGACTTGATATAGTTTGAAAATGCCGAAAAAATTGGGTTGCGTTATAAGGACTTTGCCGTGACTATACGATTACGTTATACTAATGTTCTAATTTACGACCTGGAGGCGTCCGAAGTGGGTGGAAGGATACTCTTGATCTTTGTAGCCGGGTTCATCTTCCTGTACCTTGGCTACGTCCTGATCTTTCCGGAGAGGTTTTAACATGTTCTTTGGAATAGTTCTCCCTTTGGCCCTGTTTTTCCTGATACTGGCGGGTCTGGTTTACGCCCTGGGGGAGTATCTCGGATGGTCCTTCCGGGAAGAGATTGGCATAGAAGAAGGATTTCCCAGGTTCTTCGGTTACCTCGAGCGCTACGTGGAAAAGCCAATACTGGAACCGATCGAGAGGTTGATCTACCGAGTCGGTGGAATAGACCCGACTGTAACGATGAACTGGAAGTCGTATCTTTTAAGTGCCCTATGGCTCAATCTGATCCTCTTCGTCTTTATTTACCTGATTTTTCTTTTCCAGGGTGGCTTGCCTTTAAATCCCGCCGATATAGGAAACCTCGACTGGGACCTTGCTTTCCATAACGCCGCGACTTTTGCATCCAATACGAACCAGCAACACTACGCCGGCGAGGTCTCACTCTCTTACTTTTCTCAACTTGGAGCAGTGCTTCTGGCTATGTTCGCCTCCGCCGCCACCGGTTTGGGGTTACTGGTAGGTTTTACTAAAAGTCTAACAAACGAAGAGGACCCCCGGCTCGGAAACTTCTTCGTTGCTTTTGTCAAATCACTGACCAGGTTTCTGGTTCCGATCAGTTTCCTGTTGGCCCTATTTTTGATCAGTCAGGGGGTTCCACAGACCCTGTCCGGCCCGATATCCGTGACCACGCTGGAAGGGGCTACTCAAACAATTGCAAGAGGGCCCGTCGCCACTCACGAGGCTATCAAAATGCTTGGAACCAACGGAGGCGGGTTCTTTGCTGCCAACGCCGCTCACCCCTTCGAAAACCCGACTCCGCTATCGAACGTCGTCCTGAATCTATTTCTGTTCCTGGGGACGATATCCACCTTCTACGCCTTCGGTATCTGGGTAAAGAAGAGGAAGCACGGCTTGGTTCTGGTTGGTGCGGTCTCGATTCTCGTCCTGGTGTTTCTCGCGCTGGCCGTTGGGGGAGAGACAGGAGGAAACCCGGCGCTCAATGGACTGGGAATAGATATGGCCCAGGGCAACATGGAGGGTAAAGAAGTGCGTTTTGGTGCGACTCTTAGCGCCCTCTGGGGGGTATCAACCACATCAACCACCAATGGCGGGGTTAATGCCATGCACGATAGTTTTACAGCACTTGGAAGCCTCGCTCTTTTCCTTGGTATGAGTTTAAACTCGTTGTTTGCCGGCATGGGTACTGGAGTGATGAATTTACTTACCTACGTCTTCCTTGCGGCTTTTATGGGGGCCTTGATGATTGGCCGTGCTCCCGTTTACCTCGGAAAGAAGCTGGAATCGGACGAGATCAAGTTCGCCGCGATCATCATCCTTCTGCTCCCGACTCTGGTCCTGTTTCCGACCGGGATTGCGGTCGTGACGGAGGCCGGAAAAGAAGGGATATCGAATCCCGGGTTTCACGGATTCAGTCAGGTGATGTACGAGTTCTTTTCCGCCGCGTCCAATAACGGGTCCGGCTTCGAAGGACTGATGGATAATACCGTATTTTACAACGTGGCCGGAGGTTCCGTGATACTTCTCGCCAGGTACATCCCTCTGGTTCTACAGATGATGATAGCCGGATCCCTGGCCAGAAAGAAGGTTAGACCCGAGACGGAAGGGACTCTAAAAGTGGAAAACTTGCCCTTTTTGGTCCTTTTGCTGGTGATTATGGTCGTAATTGGAGGGCTCGTGTTCATTCCGGCCCTGTCCCTTGGCCCCCTTGCAGAACTACTTTCGCTGTGGTGATAAGTAATGGATAGGGAACAGGTACTGGACGCTCTCGGCGAGGCCGTAAAGAAGCTAAACCCGGCGTATCTGGTGAAAAACCCGGTCATATTTGTAACCGAAATCAGTACCGTTATAGTGATCGTCCTTACGATCGTGCCGGGGTTTTTCGGCGGTAGCCAGGGCAGATGGTACTACTCTGCCATTTCCGCGGTGCTATTGTTCACGTTGTTTTTCGCGACCTTTGCCGAATCGCTGGCGGAGACGCAGGGCGAAGCCCACGCCGAAAGCCTGAGGGCGATGAAGGAAGAAGTCACGGGTAAGAGGGTTAAGGAGAATTTAGATCTTGAGGAGATCGAAGAAGACGATCTGGAAGAAGTAGAGGCCGATGAACTGGAGGAAGGGGACCTGGTTTACGTTACCGAGGGGGACGTGATTCCCAGGGACGGGGCGATCGTCGAGGGATCCGCTTCGGTCGACGAATCAGCGATAACCGGCGAATCCGAACCGGTCATCCGGCAGAGCGGCGGTGACAAAAGCTCCGTTACAGGGGGTACGGAGGTTCTAAGTGACCAGCTGAAGATAGAGATTACCGCTGCGGCCGGAGAGTCGTTCATGGATGAAATGATTGGTCTGGTGGAGAGCGCCAGCCGGGAAAAGACGCCGAACGAGATTTCCCTCACCCTTCTGCTGGCCAGCTTTACTTTCATCTACATGCTCGTCGTGACGACGTTGACGTTCTTCGGGGATTTCGTTCGGTTGAACGTGGAAGTCGCCGATCAGATCGCACTGCTGATTGGCCTGATCCCGACGACGGTCGGGGCGCTGCTATCGGCGATCAGGATAGCGGGGATGACCCGCGTTACCAGGGACAACGTGATAGCGAAGTCGGGCAAGGCGGTCGAGTCGGCCGGAGACCTCGACGTGCTCATTCTCGATAAGACGGGCACCATCACGACGGGAGAAAGAGCGGCTACGGAATTCATTCCCGTAGGAGGATCCGATGAAGAAGAGGTGCTCGAAGCCGCGTTAAAGTCCTCTTTTTACGACGAGACGACCGAGGGGCGATCGGTCGTTGCTCTGGCCGAACAAAAAGGAAAAGAGACCAACGAGGGTGAGCTACCCGAGGACGGATTCATCGAATTTAGTGCCGAGACGGGAATGAGCGGAATAGACCTCGATGACGGGACGGAAATCAGGAAGGGCTCCGTGGACGCGATTAAGGAGTACGTCAGCTCGGCTCCGGATGAGCTGGAAGATAAGGCAGCAGAGGTGGCTGATTCCGGGGGGACGCCGCTTGGCCTGGCCGTGGACGGAAAAGTGGTCGGCATAATCGAACTGCAGGACGAGTTAAAAGCTGGGATAGGGGAAAGGATAGACAGGCTCCAGAAGATGGGAATAAAGACGATAATGTGTACCGGTGACAACGAGAGGACCGCCCGGTATATAGCGGAAGAGGCGGGGCTGGACGAGTACTACGCCGAATTCCAACCTGAAGAGAAGATCGGCCTGGTCGAGGAAGAGAAAGCGAAGGGTCACATGGTCGGGATGACCGGTGACGGGACCAACGACGCACCGGCCCTGGCGAAAGCCGACGTCGGTCTGGCGATGAACGCCGGAACCGCCGCGGCAAAGGAAGCAGGTAACATGGTGGATATGGACTCGGATCCGACGAAGCTGATCGAGGTGGTAGGTATCGGCAAGCAGCTATTGATGACCAGGGGTTCCTTGACCACTTTCAGCATTGCAAACGACGTCTCTCGGTATTTCGCCCTCGTGCCGGCGATATTTTCGGCGAGCATTCCGGCACTGGGCAAGATGAACCTGATGAACCTGCATTCCCTGCAGAGCGTGGTAGTTTCCTCGCTGATATACAACAGCCTGATCATCCCGTTTCTAGTTCCGCTGGCGATGCGGGGTGTCGAGTACAAGCCGGTTAGCGCTTCTCGGTTACTCGTTCGTAATATGGTCATCTACGGCGGAAGCGGCCTGATTGTACCTTTCCTTTCGATCAAGTTGATAGACTGGTTACTGGTCACCCTGGGGGTGTTTTAACGTTGGAAGACGAAGAAGAAAGGGAGGGAGAAGAAGAGGTTTCACGGGAAGAAGACCCCGAAACGGGAGAAGAACAGAACGAAGAAAGTCCCCCTTCGGGCGGAGAAGAAACCGCTGAAGAAATGACGGTAGAGGAAGAGGGGGTCGGGGAGGAAGAAGAGGAAGTCTCCCTACCGGATACGGACGAGTTAAGTACTTCCGAACTGCTGACCACCGGCTTCCGGATGGTCCTCATAGCACTCCTGCTGACCAGCGTGCTGTACCCCCTCGCCACTACGGGGATTGGGAACCTCGCCTGGCGGGATAACGCCCGGGGCGATTTGGTCCGATTCGACGGTGAGATCGTCGGGTCCAAATTGATCGGGCAGACCTTTACTTCGGAAAAGCACTTTCACCCCCGGCCGTCCTCGAAGAACTACGACGGCATGAACTCCGGTAGCGCAAACCTATCGCCGGAAAACGAAGAGCTTACCCGGCGAGCGGAGGAAGTGCTTGGAAAACTGGAGGAAGAGGGGGTAAGTCCGGAAGAAATTCCGGTTAGTTTCGTCACCGAGTCCGGATCGGCTCTCGACCCCCACATTGTCCCCGAGTCAGCTTATCTCCAGGTGCCCCGGGTCTCGGAAGCAACGGGGATCGACTCGGCCAGGTTAAGGGAATTAATTGACGAGCTCACTCAAGGGAAATTTCTCGGTCTTTATGGACAGAAAAGAGTAAACGTATTAGAATTAAACATGGAAATAGAAAAACTCCTGGAGTCGGGATAATATGAATGACACCGACAACGAGCGGGGAGAAAACCTGAATTACGAAGACGTTTTGATAAGCGTTGCTAACCCGGAAACCGCCAAGCAGCTCGTTACCCTGGCTCATATGGTTACCACCGATCAAACAACCCTCCACGTCATGCACGTAACCCCCGAGGGTTCCTTTCCGGAAGAGGAGCGAGCCTGGCGCAAAGGGTCCGAGCTGGTTATGGACACGACTCATTTTGCCAGGCGGCTGGGCCGGGTGGTCAAACCACTGACCGTGACCTCGGGTTCGGTTCCCGGTGCTATAATCAATACCGCCGAGGACCTTGAGGCTGATTTAATACTTATGGGGTGGTTTGGTCGGATCACTCCCGTCGTAGTTAGAAGGAGTTCGGTGGTTAACAAGGTTCTGAAGAAAGCTTCCTGTGATGTATCCGTTTTGAAATCCAGAAAGGACCTCTCGTCGGTCGAGTCAATTATGATGCCTGTGGGTCCAAATCAGCCCCGTACAAAGAGGCTCTCTCTCGTGAACAGGCTGGTTCGTCAGAGTGGTGCCGGGGGCGAGCTGGTCCACGTGCTAACCGGCGGGCCGGATGAGAGGACAGAGGAAGAAGCCATTCAGTATCTGGAGGAGGCCCTGGAGCTAATCGAGGATCAACTGGAGACCAGAATCATTACTGCAAATACGGTACTGGATGGTCTGTTGACCGCTTCTTCGGAAGCCGACCTGGTCGTACTCGGCCCTGGTAGGGAATGGGTATTTGACAGGTTCCTGTTTGGACGCACCGCTGACAACCTGACAAACAAAGTCGAATCATCGGTGCTTATGTTCAAGGGGAGCGAACACAAAATGGTTGCATGGAGTAGGGGATTGGTAAAGGCGTTATCGGATCTCGTCACGCCTGCTTAACACCATGGGCTCTTAGCTAGTTTCTTTCCGACTCCCGTCACAAAACAAAGACAAATAAGCTGTTCACTGCCATTATCGAAATTGGAAATTTTGAAGAATAAAAGTAATACTTGTAGGTAGTTTGATTTTTTGAGCTCCGGGAGCATTTTTTTAGTACCTTATCTTATAATATTTACGGTGGTTTGATACTGTGATTGTAATAATTGACCGAGCCAAAAACGGAAACGAGATGAGTCGTTTTATGGAGAAATGCCGACCAAAAAGTCCCGACCCTACCAATGAAGATTAGCGAACACCTGAGGACGGCGAACTGGCAAAGTATAGTCCACGAATTATTTGGCGCTCTCGGTTTACTGGGACTACTTTTACTTGTTCCGTTTTTCGTATCCATCGTATTTCAGGAATTCCTATATTCACAGATATTTGGGGGGCTGGCCTTCGGGTCAATCGCCGTCGGATTTGCTGCCTGGAACCTTGGGTTCTTTAACGACGGGGAGATGCAGCTAATTGATGCATTGATCGTTACCGCGCTGGTTTACCTGATGTTTAGCTTAATCGGGGCGATCCCGTTTCTTCCGATAAAATCCTTCCTGGACGGATTATTCGAGGCAATGTCCGGCTTTACTACTACCGGCCTGACCATGGTAAATGAAACCACGCTTTCCTCTACCCTTCACTTCTTCCGGGCTTATTCTCAGTGGCTTGGTGGCATGGGGATTATAGTTCTTTCCCTGGCAATTCTCCTTAGGCCAGGAAAGGGCTCGTTCAAACTCTATGCGTCCGAATTTGGAGAAGCCAACATCCTGGGTAGCGTGATTGCAACGGCAAAAGCAGTGATCAAGGTCTATCTTTCCTTGACGGTGGCGGGTTTTATCGCTTTTTACCTCGCCGGGATGGGGTTGTACGACGCCCTTATTCACATAATGACGACGATTCCGACCGGCGGGTTTTCCCTATATTCCGAGAGCATCGGTTTTTATAATAGCGAAGCAGTCTCGATGACCGTAACGCTGTTTATGATCCTGGGCGCGATCAGCTTCCCCCTTTACTATCTAGCCGCAAAAGGTGCAATCAGGGAGTTCTTCGAAGATCACCAGGTCCAGGCCCTGTTGATCCTGGTGTTCTTCGGGTCGCTTATCTTCATTATCAGCTTCGGTCCCAGTCCGGCGAACGTCGTTCCCGGCATTTTTCAGACTGCCACCGCCATAACCACTACGGGATACAATACCGTCCCTACCGGGGCTCTTCCCGATGGGGACAAATTCGTCACGATAGTTTACATGATCATTGGGGGAGGTACGGGCTCGACTGCCGGAGGGATAAAGATATTCAGACTGCTGATTCTCCTCGGGTTAATCAGGCTGGTGTTTTTTCGGACGCTTCTACCGAAAGAGGCAAAGCTTCCCCTGCGGTTCGGTAATATAACGGTGGGCAGGGAGGAGGTAGAATCGATAACGGCGTTCTTTCTGATGTATATATTAATCCTGGTTGTATCCACATTGAGTATCCTCTGGCTGGAGGGAACAAATCTAGTAAACTCCCTCTTTGAAGTTGCTTCGGCGGAGGGAACAGTAGGAATGTCCGTCGGATTAACATCGCCGGCCCTGAACCCCGTTTCCAAGCTGATCCTGATCGTGAACATGTGGCTGGGCAGGCTGGAAATTACGCCAGTGCTGGTTGCCCTGTACCCGGGAAGCTGGCGGTAAATATAAACTCCCATCTGTGTACCGTTAAAGCAGTTACAAATTACGCCGCAGGAGTTCAAAGACCGGTTCGGGGGAACCTCCAGGGTACGAGAAACGGCCTATTGGGAGGTCTTCAGCTGGAAGTCCGGCTTCGTAGTCCCCTCCTGTTACAAAGGAGAAGTCCTCCCAAAGTGAGCTTTCCGGGAAAGCCCCCTATCGTCCGCGGAGTGCTTCGGTAATCTTTATCCGGGAGTTTTTCCAGGCAGGAAAAATCGAACCGAGCAGGGTGGAGACAACTGCAGCCACCAGCGGAAAGAGAACCGTGGTAAGAGTCAACCTGATCGTCAGCGGTTCGGGAATGGTAGCTCCCGGGGGCTTCCAGGTAAACCCTATCACGTTTACCGCGAAAGCGATGGCTGCCCCTAGACCGAGACCGATCAGTCCGCCCAGCAGTCCGATCAGTCCACCCTCGATCATGAAGTCCCGGAATACCAGCCCACGAGACGTTCCCAGGGCTTTTACGGTACCGACTTCGCTGGTTCTTTCCAGGAAGGACATAGTCAATACTTCCAGCGTGCTAAAGAAAACAAGTGCGAAGACCGCCACGTATGTAAATCCCGAAAAAGCGTCCCAGAACGTGCTGAGTGAGTCGTAGAGCGGATTTAGGTCCTGCCATGTCCGGGTCTCGAGATCGTAACCGTTTTCCGCCAATTGACTTTCCAGCGTGGAGGCAAAAACTTCGGCCCGGTCGACATCCTCCAGGCTGACAATTATCCGGCCGACCCCATCGGTATTCAGAGATTTCTGGGCGTAGGTGAGAGTGGTAATGACCAGCTGTTCTTCCAGCTGGCGACTGCTGAAGTTTGCCAGACCCGATACTTCGCCGTTCTTTTCCCGAAAGTTTCCCTCCGAATCGTTGAAGGAGAGTTCAAGCGAGTCTCCAGTGTTGGCACCGAGGTTTTCGCCCAGGGCCTCTCCCAGGACGAGCCCGTTCTCGTTTTCCGGATCCAGCGGTTCCCCTTCGGCGAGGACACAGCTGTAGTCCTGTACGCAGTTTTCCGGCACGATCCCCCTGAAACCAACCGTGGCCTCGCTGGTTCCGTGACTGATCAGGCCGCCGAATTCCAGCCTGCTGGTGGCCCCCACGACCCCTTCCTTTCCCTCTATCAGCGAGTAAATTTCTTCCTTCTCGCCGGGATCGATCAGGTAATTAAATCCATCTGTCTCGTCCTCGAAAAGCTCCGGGGCCGCGACCTGGACCGCCCCCGAATCGGCCGCAAGAGACCTCTTGGTGGATGTTATCGCTTCATCGGTGAAAGCCAGAGTGGCCAGAAGTATTGCCACGCCGAGGGCGATAATTGCGAGGCTGAACCCAGTGCGGCGCTTGTTTCTGAAGACGTTCCTCAATGGTTTCTTTAATTTCTTAAACAGGGAAGACAAACTAGATCACCTTTAATTCATTCCTCAACTCGAAGCGTATCCACGATATCCTCTCTGGACATCCGGAAGGCGGGATAAAACGACGATACCACCGTTGCCACCAGGCTGATCAACGCGGCCGGCCAGACGTTGGACCAGCCCAGCTTCACCGTCAGTACCACCGGCTCGACGGAACCCGGGGGCGTCCAGTTTATTCCTATGCTGTTGAAAGCGAAAGATATAGCCGTGCCCAGTCCCAGACCAAGCAAAGCACCGACCGCACCCAGCACGAAACTCTCGATAACGAACATCCGGAACACCTGGCCCCGCAGTGTACCGAGGGCACGGACTGTACCTACTTCCCTTGACCGTTCCAGAAAGGACATGGTGAGTACCTGGAGAACGATGAAGAAGACCAGCACGGATACTACGACAACGAGAAAGCCAAAGATCAGCCCGAAGAAGTTACTCAACATTTCGTAGAAACTGGATAGTTCTGTCCAGGTCCTGGTTCCCAGCGGCACGGAGGCCGATTTTAGTTCATCTTCCAGCTGGCGCGCCACCCTTTCCGTATCACCCCGATTGCTCAATGCTAAAGCCATTCTGCCGACTACCTCTTCCCCTACGAGCTCCTGGCTGTAAGAAATCGGTAGGTAAATTTGTCTCCCTTCCACGTCCTCGCTCTGGGCCTTGTAGATACCGGCAACTTCTATTGTCCCGGTACTGCTCCCGTCTCCCGAATCCACAATCAGTCTGATCCTATCACCAGGAGATACCCCAAGGCTTTCTGCAAGTGACTGACCCACCAAAACGGAGGGAGAACCACCGGCGGTTAAGTCTTCACCCTCCACTAAGGAATCGCCGTATGAAACGACTTCCTTCTCCGGATCGATACCGACCACCCTAACCGGGTTGCTGGAAGCCCCGGCCACCAGCAAAGCGGTATAGGAAAGCTGGGTGGAATACTCCTCCACTTCCGGGATCCGGGAAAGTTCATCTTCGACTGAAGAAATTACCTCTTCCGACATGGGCGAAGAAAGCTCGTTTCCGTCGTCGTTCCAGACTTCGCTGCGGGCAATCTGGATGTTCCCGTAACGTTTCAGAAGGCTCCCCTGAATAATATCTATCGAGGAGTATACGAAGCCCAGAACAACGAAAGTCAGCGCAGTTCCGAGCCCGATAATCGCGAGTGAGAGGGCCGTACGCCGTACATTTCTTTGCAGGTTCCTGAGTGGAATGCGAAACCACATTTTGCTTAATCCGCTCCGTTACCAGTTACTTCTTTCATCCGTCCATCCATTATTTCGACTTCTCTCCCGGCGTAGTCGAACACCAGCGGATCGTGGGTCGCTACGATAAACGCGACGCAGTATTCCTCGTTGAGTTCCTTCATCAAATCCATCACTTTTTCGCCTGTCGTAGAGTCCAGATTGGCGGTTGGTTCGTCGGCCAGTACCAGATCGGGATCTCCGACCAGTGCCCGGGCGATTGCGACTCGTTGTCTCTGCCCTCCGGATAACTTCGGTGGTCTTCTATCCCCCATTCCCTGTAAACCGACGTCCTCCAGCAGGTCCTCCACCTGATCGGTTTCCTTCCCGTCCCGAGCTCCATGGAGTAAAAGTGGGTACTCGACGTTTTCGTAAGCCGAAAGTACGGGTATTAGATTGAAACTCTGGAAGATAAGACCGATCCTATTCCTTCTGAGTTTGGCCAGCTCCCCCTCTGACAGTTCGCTCGTGGATGTACCATCCAAATACACTCTCCCGTTTGTGGGTTTATCGATACAGCCAACCAGGTTGAGAAAAGTCGACTTGCCGCTTCCCGATGGCCCGCTGACCACGACGAAGTCACCCCGTTCGACGGACAGATTGACTTCGTCCATGGCGTAAATTTCTTCCTGTCCCATCTCGTAAATTCTGGTTAAGTTTTTCGTTCTGACCAGCTTCTCTTCACCGGAAGGGCATTCCTCGGTGGTCTGTTTGTTCATAAGCTCTTCTCCTTTTGTGAAAAGACTATCAACAAAAAACCAATATTATTTAATTATAGAAAAAAATTAAGGTGTTTCTACCCGGATAGCTGTAAAGTTGACCCGTCTGGAACTTCGGTAAAGCCACCTTTGGCCAGAAATAGTTTTATCCAGGCCCTGTC